>DASUMY010000195.1:0-11169 GCA_036277435.1 Sulfuricurvum sp. | reverse complement strand
CCATTGCTTTTTCTAAAGCCGACTCTACCGCTTGTTGAGCAGCAAATGGAGTAGATTTTTTTGAACCTTTGAAACCAAGCGCACCGGCTGAGCTCCAAGCGATCATATTACCCATTTCATCTGTTACCGTTACAAGAGTATTATTAAATGTTGCTAGGATATGCACAATACCTCTAGCAATATTCTTTTTGACGACTTTTTTACGGGTTGCTTTTCTTTTTGCCATACTCTAATCCCTTATCTTGTGGCCGAGCCGACAGTTTTCTTTTTACCTTTGCGCGTACGTGCATTGGTTTTGGTTTTTTGACCACGACATGGGAGACCTTTACGATGACGAAGACCACGGTAAGAACCAAGATCCATCAACGCTTTGATATCCATTGCAACTTGCTTACGAAGATCTCCTTCTACGACTGCACTAGCACGAATCTCTTTTGCGATTGTTGCTGCTTCGTCTTCAGAAAGTTCGAATACACGCTTGTTGTAATCGAGTCCTGTAGCATCCAAAATTTTACGTGATGTATGCAAACCGATACCATAGATATAAGTTAATGCATACTCTAAACGTTTTTTCTTAGGTAAGTCCACACCGGCGATACGTGCCATGCTTATCCTTGTCTCTGTTTATGTTTTGGGGTTTTGCAAATTACGCGAACCACCCCTTTGCGCTTGATGATTTTACAATCGTCGCACATTTTCTTCACTGAAGAACGTACTTTCATCGGAAGCTCCGTTATATAGCTCCTCTGACCTCTCGTAGGTACACGATTAAGCGTACCAATACTTGTAACTACGGTAACGCAGTTATAAACATTCAATCACATTTGTCTGAGAGGGCAAAGTGGACGCGTATGATACATAATTTTATGTTAAAGTTTTATTAAAAGTTAAGGTAACAATTGTGTCTTCCCCCGGAGGAGGGAAAGGGAGAGTGTAAAGTATTAATGGACTAAATAATCCGTATCATAAAAGGAGGCTCTAAAACCACATCCAACGATTCAAGGTCTTCCATCATAGAACGGACATCCCGTTCCAACGCTTCATGGGTTGAAAAAAGCAAATGGGCACATTGCGCTTCATAGGGGCGTTGTATCATCGCTTCAACCGAAATGGCATGATCCGCAAATAATTGCGTTATTTTTGCCAAAATTCCAGGCTTGTCAGCAATACGAAGCCGAAGATAATATTTTGAACGTATGTCCCCCGGATTTTTGAGCGTCAGCCCTTCTTCAAGCGGATGGTTGAATCCGAGCATCGGCGAACGCTTCCCTGAACGGACAATGTCAATAATATTGGCAACCACCGCGCTGGCGGTTGCATCTCCGCCTGCACCCGGTCCGTAATAGAGGGTTTCCCCTACACGGTCACCGACGACGCTGATACCATTCATGACCCCATCGATTTTGGCTATCATGGCATCTTGTTTCACTAATGCCGGATGCACTCGTAACTCAACTTCCCCGTCATCGCGCTTGGCGATCCCCAGCAACTTAATCGTATACCCAAACTCTTTGGCGAATGCGATATCTGCTTGGGTAATACCCTGAATACCTTCTATCAGTATCTCTTCAGGCTTCGCATCAATTCCATACGCAATCGATGCCAATATCAGCAGTTTGTGTGCCGCGTCAAAGCCACCGATATCAAAGGTAGGATCCGCTTCGGCATACCCTAAATGTTGTGCCTCTGCTAGAATAGTGTCAAAATCGACACCCTCGTTCATCATTTTAGTCAACATGTAGTTGCATGTACCGTTCATAATCCCCATAATGGAGAGTATATGATTCGCGGACAACCCATCACGCAGCGCATTGATAATCGGGATGCCCCCGGCAACACTCGCTTCAAATTCGAAAGGGATTTCCCCTGCCATATCCTGCAGCTCATAACGATGGTAGGCTAACAACGCTTTATTCGCCGTTACTACCGCTTTTCCGCTGGCTAATGCTGCTTTGAGAAGCTTGAACGGTTCGTCAACTCCTCCCATCAACTCAACAACAATGTCGATTTCAGGATCATTGATAATATCGTCAGGATTTTGAGAAATCAGGATATTCAGATCCCGTATTTTGTCTAAATTACGCGCTACGCCCCGTTTGACAATGATCTCATCTCCTGCACGCGCAGTGATGATGGCAGCATTTTCTTCCAGTATTTTAACGACGGATCGTCCTACTGTTCCAACGCCTATAACGCCGACACGGATCACTCAGCACCCTTGCAGTCAAACTGCTGTAAAAAGTTTTTAATATTTTTAGCCGCTTGTCGAATGCGTTTATCATTTTCAATCAGAGCGATACGGACATACTCATCGCCGTAATCTCCAAATCCGATTCCCGGAGCTACCGCCACATTGGCTTCTACCAAAAGTCGTTTTGAAAATTCCAAGCTTCCTAAATGACGAGCGCATTCAGGAATACGGGCCCATACGAACATCGATGATTGATTACGGCGAACCGGCCATCCTGAACGGTTAAATGCTTCCAGCAAGACATCTTGGCGATGATCGTATTTATCGGTAATTTCTTGAACACACGTTTGATCACCATTCAACGCAACCGTTGCCGCAACTTGAATAGGGGTAAACATCCCGTAATCCAGCCAGCTTTTAATCTTTTGCAACGCGCCGATCAGTTTCGCATTCCCCACAAAAAATCCGACACGCCATCCCGCCATATTGTAGCTTTTTGAGAGGGTAAAACTTTCAACCGCCACATCTTTTGCACCCGGAACAGAGAGGATCGATGGCGTTCGGTAGCCATCAAACGTCAAATCACCATAGGCAATATCACTGATAATGTAAAAACGCTCTCGCTTTGCCATTTCAACAATACGAACATAAAACTCAGGAGTCACGGTCGCCGTTGTCGGATTATGCGGAAAATTGACGACGACATATTTTGGCTTTGGAAACGAAACATGAAATGCCTGCTCCAACCGTTCGAAAAATAGATCTTCATCCACTTTATAATCTTCATCAAACGGAAGTTCCATTTTTTGGACATTTCCCCCTGCCAAAATAAAGGCATAGGAGTGAATCGGATACGTTGGATCCGGAACAACAACCACATCGCCTGGATTTGTTATCGCGTAAGCCAGATGCGCATAACCCTCTTTGGATCCCATCGTCGCAACCGCTTCGGTGTCGGGATCAAGATCAACATCATAACGGCGCTTGTACCAATCACAGATCGCTTGGCGAAGTTTTGGTATCCCTTTGGAAACCGAATAGCCGTGTGTTCTCGTTTTTTGGGCCGATTCGATAAGTTTTTCACGGATATGTTCCGGTGTATCACCGTCAGGGTTTCCCATACTAAAGTCGATGACATCAGCACCCGCACGTCTACGAGCCATTTTTAACTCATTTACCTCTGCGAAAACGTACTTAGGGAGGCGTTTGATACGATCAAACTGAATTTCATCAAACATGATTGCAACCTGTCAAAAAAAAATTGCGCAATTCTAACATAGCGGGACTCCTAAAAAGCTTATACGATTTAACGTTCATCCGTTGCATGGTCAACCCACATCCCTTCTTTGAGTATTTTCATCCCACTGGCATTTGAAACTTTGAGATACATACTATTTTGGGGCAGTTCAAATACTAAGCGATCTTCATCTTTAAATTCACGGTAAGAGGCCAGAACCTGCATATTTGCATCCAAGACAGCGACATCCGGATACCATTTGATTCCATACGGGGCTTCGATGGAAATCGCATGCGCCTTGTTGACCTGAAACCAGTAGGGGACGAGAGAGCGTTCCATCTGCGCCCCTTCATCTTCACTGATGGCAGGTATATTCCACACTGTATTGGAAGCGTCCAGCGTAAACATCCATTGCTTATTTTGTAATTGCCCTTTTTCTACGACAATTTGATGTTCACGCAACATCTCTGCAAACAATTTTGGATCATACGGCTTTCGTCCATTCAGAAGCAGATCCATGTCGACCGTTCCATCCTGATTCCGATAACGGTTGACGTTGGCTTTAAACCCCATTTTTGCTAAGGTCGTATGGATAATTTTTGTACAGAGCAATCCCCCCTGCATAATGTGCAGATGAAGATGTGTTTTAATCTCTGCGGCTGTTAGTGAAACACTCATCACTGCAACCCAAAACAGTAATTTCACTACCAGTTAGTTCCATTGTTTTTAGCGGTAAACTGGTCGTGACTGAGCTGTGTAAGCATACCGTTTTCATAGCTGAACCAAACGGTATTTCTCTCTTTGAGTGTTTTTTTACCCTCTGACGTGGTTATTTCCAATCGACCATGTCCAAAAATCAACAACCAGCTCTTGCTGCTGTCCAAAGCAATCGGATCCTTCGTTATTTTTTGGGTCTTTTCACCCGTTGCTAAATCCATCATCCCGATCCACACTTTTGAAAGAGGCTTAATGGTTACCCCGTTCCCAAGAGTCATAGCTGCCGGATCCGCTTCCATGGTCACATTGTGCTCGTACTTTGCCCCTGTCGCGTTCATCTCAACGGCAGCAGCGGCGGCTGTCATATTGATCTCAGCGGAACTATTTTGGTCACTATTCTGATCTACCACTTCAACTGTCGCACTGCTAAGCTTCATCACCTCTTCTTGCGGAGCACTGGTGAGTCTCCCCTGCATCATTGATGCAAGTGCAATCAGTAACCCAATCGCTATGATTCCGCCAATAACCCATTTCTGCCGAGAACGAGACTGCGCCTGCAAAACAACCGATTCTTTAGCCATCAGGAGATCAGGATTTACTTCTATATACTGGTTATATTCATCACGAAGCGTTGAAAGATCAATGCCGTATTCACGTTCCAGAATCGACACAAAGCCCATGAATTGAACGCGCGTGAGCTCACCGAATGATTTATTGAGCATCGATTCAAGTTTGTGGCGCGCAATATGGGTTTGTTCATGAATCACATTTGTGCCCATATTTTGCAAATCTTCAAATGTCTTGATCGTGTTCATCTCATTCTCTCCATTAAAATAGCACCTGCCACACCAACATTAAGCGAATCAAAATCATGCGTCATACGGATGGAAACCCCCTGATCGATCCCTTTTTGAACTCTTCCGCTAAGCCCTTCGCCTTCGCTTCCCAAAATCAATACCCGCTTCGATGAAAAGTTCATTTCACGAACATCCGTCCCCTCCATCATAGCACCGTACAGGGTAAATCCAGACTGCTTTAACTCATGCATGACATCATGAATGTTATGAATCACAACAAGAGGCAAATCAAGTGCCGCACCGCTGCTGGTTCGTATAATTTGTTCAAAGTTGGGTTCTTTAATGCCGCAAATCACCAAAGCATCTGCGCCAAGAGCATACGCACTGCGTACCAATGAGCCAATATTTCCCATATCGGTAATGGAATTGAGAACAACAATAAAATCACATTTTTTCAAAAACGGGGATGCGTAAGGGACCAAAGCCGACATTTCAAGAATGTACCCTTGATGATTCCCCCCTTTAACCATTGATTGTGCTGCATTTTCAGGAATTCGCTTCACTTCAAATCCCATCTTCATCAAGAGAGAATACTCTTTTTTATCAACTTCTTTAGCCAGATAAAGGGTCTTCACACGATCACGATGGCGCTCTAGGGCATAGAATACGGGCTGTTTTCCGTAAATTAGCATGTTGCTCTCTTTTATTATCGCCCAAAGGCTTAGAAAATATTTTTAAACGGTTATTATATCTCTATGTGTTTAAGAGTCGCTGATAGCACTCTTTTGGAGCTTTTTATTATTCATACGCCATCGGAACACGTCCCGATTGGCTATGCTAACGCTTTATTTCACCCGAAGGGCACTTTGCCTTCGGCAGGAAGCCCATGCTACAAATCCAAAAGGCGCTGATAGCACTCTTTTGGATTTTCGCCGGTAATTTTTGCAATCAACTTTGAGGCTGCCTTTTTGGGAATATCCAAATCAAGAATATCCTGTTCACTCAAATTGCCGCCTTGATAGGCGGACGCTTCAATCACGACAACCCATTCTCCGCGGATTTCGTCAGTCAATTGTCCCAATAATTCAGCAGCCGTTCCGCGATAAAACCGCTGAAATTTTTTACTGATCTCTTTGGCCAAAAAGACCTGGCGATCCGGGACAGCATCTGCAAGTTCCTGTAACAACTTTTCCAGCCGTTTGGGAGATTCATACAGAACCGTCGTATATCGGTTGAAAAGAGCCTCTTGCAATGCTGCCGCTCTATCATGCCCTTTATGAGGCAAAAATCCAAAAAATAGCATTTTTGTCTCACAAAATCCACTTGAAACAAAGGCACTGAGGACGGCATTAGCTCCCGGAAGGACATCGTATTCAATCCCATTCTCCAAACAATAACGGACCAACAGCTGTCCCGGATCGCTAATTCCCGGCATCCCGGCATCACTGACATACAAAACATTGGCATTAAAAAAATCAGGAGAGAGCTTGGATACGAATTCCGCTTCATTGTGGGAATGTAAACTCAGAAATTGAGGTTCGCTCGTAGTGAGATTATGACGCTCTTTGAGCAAATGGATCAGTTTTTTGGTAACACGGGTATCTTCGCAGAGAATAATATCAGCGGTTGAGAGAACTTCAAGAGAGCGGATCGAGATATCGGCAATATTGCCGATAGGAGTAGGAACGAGAGATAGCATTAACCTCTCCTGCCCTTAACTATTGGTTAAGCGCGTAACGTTTTTTGAATTTATCGATACGACCTGCAGTGTCTACTTGGCGCTCAGAACCGGTATAGAACGGGTGACATTCGTTACAAATATCAACACGGAATGCTTCTTTTGTACTAGTTGTTTTAAATGTGTTGCCGCATGCGCAGTTAACAGTACATTCAACGATGTTCGGATGAAGATCTTTTTTCATGTGTTTAGCCTTATGAGCGACGTCATTGTACGTCGATCGGTATAGTTTTACATCCGTACCTGGGGACGGATTGTTGGAAGCGAATTATAGCCAAAGAATTCTATTTTTACAAATAACGTGATGCAATCGCAACTGCAGCACTCTCTGAGCGTAAAATCATCGGTGAATTAAAATGGCGGATTTTGTGGTGTGCGAAAAGTCTCCGTTCACTCTCGTGAAAGCCTCCTTCACACCCTATCACTACTGTTTCCAGTTCTTCTTCGCCGCTCAATGGTTCTCCTCCAAAATCAAGGATAACCGATTGAGGATGTGCATTCAAAAATTCGCTCAACGAAGGCGATTCCGCAAATTCAATGACCGAAGTACGTCCGCACTGCATGATTGAACTCTCCATAATCCGTTCAAACCGCTCATAATCAAATCGAAAATTCCGCTGGGAACGATGGCATGCAATGAAGGTTATTTTGCCAACTCCCATCTCTGTGAGCATCGGCAGAACTTTTTCAACGGTTTTGGGATCAATGAGACACCATCCGATGTGCAGTTTTTTGGGACTCTCGCAAGGGAGGTACTGATGACTTTCTAAGACAAACGAAGCATGACGCCCATCGGTATTTTCAAGTACATAGCGATACTCTTCATTCAGACGGGTGCGGTTGCGAAACGCAATGATGTCTCCCGCGACATGACGGCGTACTTTGATTACGTATTTGTACTCATCGCCGCTTAAGGTTAAGGCGGCATTCCCCGCATCGGCACTCAGCATGAATTTCATCTCAGCATCCACCCAAACATCACGAGCAGAAGGAGCAGTTCAATCCCAAGCAAACGAAATGCTTTCACTTTATACTGCGCAAACGCATTTTCCTGTTGTATATCGGTCTGACGTTTGAGTATTCTATACCGCTTGGCTTCAAGTACGATCAGAAAAATACTCACCACGATCATGCTCACATTGGCAAACGTGAAATTCAAATGTTTTGCAGCCATCATAATAGCACCCGTGAATATGGCTACCGCGATAAGCGATGCAGACGTAGGCATAACGATGCGCATACGTTTACTGTATCGTATAACCTCCCTGGAAAGGGCCAGCATCATGATATTAAACATGACAACCGCCAACAAAACAATAACGCCAACCGTGTGGATCTCTAATCCTAAGCTATACAGTGCTTCCATAAAGGGGATTTTACCTTATTTTGCTTATAATCTTTGCTAGTATTACTGCACGTTAGTGTAACATCCAAGGAGACAAAATGGCGATCAGCGTAGAAGAGGCATTAGAACACATTTATTCTGCAGCACAGCCATTAACCACCGAAATCGCTCCGATTGAAAATGCCATCCATCGCGTTTTAGCCCAGAGCATCACCGCAACGCATTCATTGCCTGCTTTTGATAATTCAGCCATGGACGGATACGCCATTCGCGTCAGCGACAGCGGAAAAACACTTCCTCAATCATGTATTGTCTTCGCCGGAGATACAAACGATATACGTCTTACCGAAGATCAATGCATCCGCATTATGACCGGAGCCAAAATCCCTGAAGGATGCGAGGCGATTATCCCCATCGAAGAAGTAAGCGTTAACGCAGACAACGTCACCCTTCCCTCTAATGTCAAAGCAGGGCAACATATACGCCTAAAAGGGGAGGACATCCAAGCTGGAATCGTGTTACTAGAAACAGGAACCTATCTCAATGCCCACCATATTACACTGTTGGCCTCCCAAGGTATTACGCACGTCAGATTGTATCGACGGCCTCGCGTTGCTTTATTCTCTTCGGGCAATGAACTGAAAATGCATTTTGAATCCCTGGGGAATAATCAGCTGTACAACACCAATACTCCAACATTTGCGGCACGTGCCAGTGAACTTGGGTGTGAAGTTATTTTTACCGGAACGGCGGAAGACTCCCTGGAATCGATACAACATCATATCCGAAGTTCTTTGGATGCCGATCTGATCATCACATCGGGCGGAGTGAGTGTCGGGGATGCCGATTACACCAAAAAAGCGTTTCAGGAGCTTGGTTTCGAAGGTTTTTTTGAATCCGTAGAGATCAAACCGGGAAAACCGACAACTTTCGGCCGGATCAATAACACCCTGATTTTGAATTTACCGGGAAATCCTCTCGCATCCGCGCTGTGTTTTGAGCTCTTCGCTCAGAGTATCATCCACTCGCTCAGCGGCCGGAATGATAAATACATTTCGACCATCACGACCCGAATAGCCGAACCGTTTACGATGAAAAAAGGGAGACGATCGCTAATTCCGGGGTGGTTCGACGGATCTGTCTTTACCCCAAGTGTCAAATTCGGTCCGGGGATGGTATTGCCGCTCTCGCTCGCCAATGCCTATATGATGGTGGATGCCAGTGTCGAAAAATTCGATACCGATGCCGAAATAAAAATTATTCCGACACGCTGGTGCATGAATACAAAAATCCAAAAATCGTTGGTAACGTTTTAAACCGTATCCGGATTGATAAAGGACTCATTTGCCCTTATCTTCTTCCACAAATGGGGATCACCCCACTCTGCGGTGACTCCCTCGCTAAAAACAATACGATCCAAATCAATGATTCCCATCACTTCTGAATACGCATCCGCTTCAAACCCTTGCGCATACCCCGTATCGGTCTCATGAACGATGATGCTGTGGAGTTTTACCCCCTGCTCCCCGTTTATGGTTTGGGTACATCCCAAAAGGGCATTAATCATCACAAAGATCACCCGGCTAAACTGCTCGGCGGAAGGGGATACGGGAAGCTGAACCCAACGGCTTGAGTGGCGTTTCATATCGGCGATATACGCCGCATCGTCCCCGTCCCACAACGCGATTGCGTGATCGAAACTGTCAATCAGCGTTTTCATCCCCTGTTTCATTAAACCAAAATCGTAGACCATCTGCCCATGATCGAGAAACTGCGATTCAAACAGCACTTCGACTTTGTACGAATGGCCATGCAATGAAGCACGACAACGCTGTGTCGAACACCCTCGAACGATGTGAGCGTTTTCAAATTTAAAGAGTTTTCGGATGATCATTAATATACCTCTTTACGGTGTGCTACACGGATAATGGTGATAAGCACGAGCTCGTTTTCACGAAGATATATCATTCGATAATCCCCGGCACGTTTGCGAAATTTACCCTTATGCTTTCCTTTGAGTGCTTTGTCTCCAGTGAAATTGCCCGCTTGAAGATCTAAAATTTTTTTAACGATAAGATGTTTAGCCTCATCGGTGAGTTTCAAGAACTCTTTTTGAGCCTCTTTCTCAAACGCGACTTTAAACATTAATGCCGGCTGCTTTAAATACCTCTTCAAGAGAGACTACATGCGATTTTCCACTTTTCAAGTTATCTATACGCTTATCTGCAACCATCTCATCTAAAGTATCGAAATAAAGTTCTATCGCTTTTTCGATTAATCCAGTGCGTGTTTTATCCAACTCTGATGCGTATTCATCCAATGTCTCGATTAGTTCTTTTTCGAGACGAATATTAATTGCTTGCTTCATCGTCGACCTCTTGTGATTATTTTGTAGATACAATTGTAGTGTTTTAAAGAATAGGTGTCAAGGTTTTATTACGAAGTACGGAATCACACATTATTTCTTTTGTTTGTAGCGAGAGCTTACATATTCATGGGATATTTCGTAAATGCGTATGAAGTAATTTATTAAAAGGTTTAGGCATTCTCACTCAGGAGAATGGGAACAAGGGGATCATCGTTTACACTCCGTGATTCTGATCCCAAATGCGAATATGGAGACGGTCACTGTAGATAAATCCACGCCGCTTACAAAACTCGATCACCGCTTCGCAGTTGGCTTCGATGTGCGCTTTATCCCCGCCCAAGGGCATACAATAGACGCTGACATATGGATGATCGGCAATAATGGCATCAATCTCCGATTCAATATGCGATACGAGCGACGGTTCATCCACCGTAAATTTGAAAAAACTTCCGCTCGTATTAGCGATGATGGAATTCAACACCTCGGGCTTAACCCGCCGTTCATACGGTTCCCCGCTGTTAGAGAGCTTAACGGATAGCGCATAGACCGCTTCTTTGTAAAACGGAAAACGGATAAAATCAGGGGCAATCGTTGCATTCGTTTCAAACGTTACCCGGTGCCCTTGAGAAATGAGGTACTCAATAAATTCTACAAACACCGGTTCATTGGCATAGATCAAAGGCTCACCGCCCGTTAAAACCACATCAACATGGGGAGGAAGCCTATAGCCGTTCATAATCCAGATAAGGGTCTGAAGCTCCTCTATCTCCTGCCAC
>DASUMY010000194.1:0-2684 GCA_036277435.1 Sulfuricurvum sp. | reverse complement strand
AGCTATGTAAACCCAACCGTGCAGCAAGAAACAGATGGTTAGCGTCCTACATTGCTATTGTTTCGCTAGAGGCTCTGAGTGATCAGAGCAGTAGATTAATTATCACTAATCCAGAACCCGGCTTATTGTGTACCTGCATATTCGATACAGAGACTGTGTATCGTTTTAATTTTATTTTCTTCGCTAATTTCCTCTATCTTTTTTTTAACTTTTATCCTTCTACCATGCTTCATTCTCTTCTCATCAACAAACTTTTTTTATAGATCGCTTAAGCTAGTTAATTATAGTATAAACAAATACTTGATTTCTTCTATAATCCTAGGAGTTGCACATTATGAATTCTGTTACCTTGATTGATAACCGTACTGGCAAAAGTTATGAATTTCCTATTTTGCAACCTACGTTAGGGCCCGATGTGATCGATGTACGAGGATTGTACAAAGAGACAGGGATGTTTACGTACGATCCCGGATTTACGTCAACTGCCAGCTGTAGCTCCAGTATTACCTATATTGATGGCGATCAAGGGGAATTGCGGTATCGCGGGTACGATATTTCGGATTTGGCCACAAAAAAAAGTTACATCGATGTTTGTCATTTGCTTTTAACCGGAAAATTGCCATGTGAAACGGAACGGGCGGCACTCGATAAGGAACTTCGCAAACGTGCTTTTATTCATGAGGGGTTAAAAGGGCT
This sequence comes from Sulfuricurvum sp., assembly GCA_036277435.1. GTDB lineage: Bacteria > Campylobacterota > Campylobacteria > Campylobacterales > Sulfurimonadaceae > Sulfuricurvum. Next base: position 1,988 of record DASUMY010000194.1, on the reverse strand, counting down.
GTTCAACGCATTTCCCGATCGGGCTCATCCCATGGCTATGATGTCCTCAGCGGTTGCGGCTCTTTCAACTTTTTATTTCGAACATCTTAATGTAGCGACCAAAGAAGAAGCCCAGGTGATGGCAAGACGCATCATTGCTAAAATACCGACGTTGGCAGCCTTTACCTATCGCCGTTCCTTGGGCATCCCCTATATTTATCCCGATATTGAACGGTCGTTTACCGAAAATTTTCTCTATATGATGCGGGCGTATCCCGGGGAAAATTTAGAAATTCGGGATGTTGAGATTCGGGCGCTGGATACTATTTTTACCCTTCATGCGGATCATGAGCAGAATGCATCAACGTCGACGGTACGTGCCGTCGCATCGACAGGCGCCCATCCGTATGCCGCTATGTCGGCTGGAATTGATGCTTTATGGGGACGGGCACACGGCGGTGCAAATGAATCGGTTATTGCCCAACTCGAAATGATTGGCAGTGTGGCGAATGTCGATGCCTTTATTGCTCGGGCAAAAGACCCTTCGGATGATTTTAAATTGATGGGATTCGGTCACCGTGTTTATAAAAACTTCGATCCCCGCTCTCGCATTCTTAAAAAGCTTTTGGAAGAATTGAAAGATGATTTAAGGATCGACAGCAATTTGCTTCAAATTGCCCAAAAAGTAGAGGAAATAGCTCTGAACGATGCATACTTTACCGAACGAAAACTGTATCCCAATATCGACTTTTATTCGGGGCTTATTTTAACCGCTTTGAAAATACCGAAATCGATGTTTACAATCATCTTTGTCATCGGGCGCTCTGTGGGATGGATTACGCAGTGGATTGAACTCAAAAACGATACGGAGATGAAAATTGCCCGTCCAAGACAGCGCTATATTGGAGAGATTAACAAAAAAATATGATATTTTTCCCTGAAACAGGGAGCTCTTCTTCCTCTAATAGGATATAATAACTAAAAGATACAAACAATGAGGAGAGCCCTATGGAATGTGAATTTCCAACTGTCAATTCTACTAACACTGAAATACAAACCATTTTTTCAACCATTAAAACGATTGCTGTTTTGGGATTATCTCCTGATTCTACGAAAGACAGTTATCGTGTGGCTCAATATCTTCAAAATGCCGGATTTACCATTATCCCTGTTTATCCGAAAGAAGAAATGATTTTAGGGGAAAAAGTGTACCGTTCACTCGAAGAAATCCCGTTTGCAGTTGATATGGTCAATATTTTTCGCAAGCCTGATGCGCTTAATCCTATTGTTGATTCATGCATGGCACGCGGTGATGTAAAAGTGTTTTGGGCACAAATCGGGATTGTGAATAACGAAGCGGCAGAACGTGCACGCAATGCCGGTATGCAAGTGGTTCAGAATCATTGCAGTATGGTTGAACATCGCAATCTAATGCGCTAAAGAAGGAATACGTTGATCGAATTAAAAGCAATTGTAGCGGCTCATGAGCGAATCAAAGATATTGTCGTTGAGACACCTTTTGCCTATTCTCCGCGTCTGAGTGAACAAGCAGGGTGTGAAATTTATCTCAAAAAAGAGAACCTTCAAGTCACCGGTGCCTTTAAGATACGCGGCGCGTATAATAAAATAGCCGCATTGAGTGCATCAGAACGCTCCTGCGGCGTGATTGCAGCGAGTGCTGGGAACCATGCGCAAGGTGTTGCTATGGCAGCTCAGATGTACGGAATCAATGCGTTGATCGTCATGCCGGAATCGACCCCGTTGACGAAGATCAACGGGGTCCGCTATTACGGCGCTGATGTCATTTTGGCGGGAACCAATTACGATGAGGCGTATGCCTATGCATTTGATTACGGACAAAAAAAAGGGATGGTATTTGTCCATCCTTTTGCGGATGAAGCCGTTATGGCAGGGCAGGGAACGGTTGCATTAGAGATGATTGAATCCATGCCGGATTTGGATGCTATTGTCATACCGGTTGGGGGCGGCGGACTCATATCCGGTATGGC
>DASUMY010000193.1:0-3919 GCA_036277435.1 Sulfuricurvum sp. | reverse complement strand
CGTATTACTATTATGCGGGATACGACCCCAAGGAGTTTGTACAATGATCAAAATTTTTATCACCCTTCTATCCCTCATCTACACGATAAATGCCGCCGATATTTATGCAACATTCGACGTAGTTCCCCAAAAAGAGGCCTCGCTGACCCTGATGAGCAGCGGAATCGTCAAAACCCTTAAAGCCGATGTCGGAAGCCGTGTCAAAAAAGGGGATCTGCTGCTGGAAATCGATAACGACGATCTCATCGCGTCCATTGCCTTAGCCAAAGAGAGTGTCAAAAAAGCGCAGATTGAAGAGCAGTTTGCCAGACAAACCTACGAGCGCTATAAAAAAGTCGAAAGCGTCATCGATGCCGAGCTCATGGACCAGCATACGCTCATCTACCAAAAAGCCTCTGCAAGTGCCGCAGAAGCCAAAGCCTCTCTACGCTACAAAGAGACCCTCGTCGAAAAAACGCGCCTTCGCGCCCCTTTTAGCGGTGTTATTTCCGAGCGGAATGTCCAGTTGGGGGATGGAGTAGGCGGGGGAGCCATCCCTCTTTTTCGCCTCATCAGTTCACCAAACGCAAAACTGGTCGTGAAATTTGACGAAAAATACCTTCCGTATGTCCGAAAAGGATCCCATCTGCGCTATCGGGTTGATGGCGAAAACCGCTACCGAAACGGGAGCATCACCAAAGTTTACCCCTCCATCGATCCCAAAACCCGCAAAGCGACCGCGGAAGTCTCTGTAAGCGGTATTTCTCCGGGGCTATTCGGAGAAGCCTACATTACCGGGAATGGAAAATAATGTATAAATTCGCCATCAATCGTCCCATCACGATTTTAATGATGGTGGTCTCCCTCATTGTGTTCGGGCTTCTCTCCTTTCGCTCTATGCCCGTGGCCCTCTTCCCGAATGTCGATTTTCCGATTGTCACCATCCAAACCTATTATCCCGGTGCCGACCCCGAAACCGTCGAGTCCAAAGTCACCGACAAGGTGGAGGAAGCCGTTTCGGGTATCGACGGGATCGATAAACTGATCTCGACGAGCTATGCCGGCTTGAGTGTCGTGACGGTTCAATTTGAACTGACCAAAGACATCGAAGAAGCGGCCAACGATGTTCGTGACAAAGTGGGAACGCTGAATTTTGATGGCGATATCGAATCCCCCCTCGTGAAAAAAGTGAGCGTCTCCGGCGCCGCATCGATCAAACTTTTCGTCAGCACCAAAACAGGGGACAGCATCGCGCTGATGCGGTTTGCCGATGAGCAGATCAAACCGAAACTGCAGCGGATTCAGGGGGTGGCAAACGTCAAAATCGCCGGATACCGCGATCGGGAGATCCGTATCTTTGCCGATCCGTTTTTGTTGAACAAATACGGTATTTCCGCCGATGAGCTCAGAGGACGCATCGCCCAAGAAAATATCCGCTCGGGGGGAGGAAAACTCATCTCTACGGAGCGTGAACTGATCCTCAAAACACGCGCCGATGCCAAAAATATCGCTGAACTGCGGGGGCTGCTGATCCGTCCCGGTTTGCGGCTGGAAGATGTCGCACGCGTTGAAGACGGGCTAAAAGATGAAAAAAGCTACTCTTCCTATAACGGAGAAGAGGGGGTTTTATTAGAGGTGCAAAAAATATCGGGCTCCAATGATTTGGAGGTCATACGCGGCGTCAAAGAGGTCATGCCAGCCCTTACAACGCTCGCCGGCACGGCCTATTCCCTGCAGCTCACCGAAGACCAATCGGAAAAAATTCTCATCAATATCAACAATGTCAAATTTGACCTCATCTACGGCTCGCTTCTCGCCGTACTGATCGTCTTTTTCTTTTTGCGCAATCTGACGGCAACCCTCATTGCCGCACTGGCCATACCGACCTCTATCATCGGAACTTTTGCCTTGATCGATCTGCTGGGGTACGATCTCAACCGCCTCACCTTGATCGGGCTTACGCTGGCCATCGGGGTATTTATCGATGATGCTATCGTCGTCATCGAAAACATCTCGAAAAAAATGGAACAGGGGATGGAAGCTTCCAAAGCATCCTATGAGGGGATCAAAGAGATCTCCTTTTCCGTTATGGCTATTTCAAGCGTTCTTCTGGCCGTATTCATCCCCGTTGCGTTCATGGAGGGGATTGTCGGGAAATTTTTCAACTCGTTCGCCATGACCGTTGCCTCAGGCGTCATCATCTCCTATTTCGTGGCCGTCCTCTTTATCCCGACCCTGGGAGCCCGGCTCCTTAGCGGCAGTGAAACCGCTTTTTGGCATAAAACCGAACCGCTGTTTCAGAAACTCGATCACACCTATCGAACTTTTTTAGCGTTTCTCCTTCGGTTCAAAGGTCTTACCCTGATTGCCGTTCTTGCCGTGTTGCTCTTTTCTTTTTCGCTGGCCTCGAAGGTCGGAGGGACCTTTGTCCCGATGGAAGACATGAGCGAGATGCGGGTTCTGGTGAAAGCCCCTGCTGGCATATCGCTGGCTGCCATGAAAAAAGAGATGGAACCGCTGGTTCAGGCGCTGCAAAACGACAAACGGGTCAAAACCGTAGTCCTCACGATCGGCTATAACGCCGCGCATGAATCCCATAAAGCGATGATCTACGCCAAACTCCTCCCTGTAGAACAGCGGGATGGACTCGAAACCATTATCCAATCCTACCGCGAAAAATTCAAACCCTATTCGCACCTGACGATCAGCGTCGAAGATGTCCCCCCTATCGATACGGGTGAGAGCAATTCTCCCGTGCAGGTCGTCCTGACAGGGCCCGATCTCAAAACGCTCGAAACCAAATCGCTCGAACTGGTGAAACTCCTCAAAGGGACACGGGGGACCATCGATATCGACAGCGATTTTGAACCCGGCAAACCCGAAGTGCGCATCAGCATCAACCGCGAAAGCGCTCAACGGCTCGGGATAACGGCAACGCAGATTTCCAATGCCGTCGCTTCAGCCTACTCCAGCGACAGTGCCATTTCGAATCTGGAAGAGGAGGGGAGGCAGTTTGACATCACCCTTCGGTTTGCCGATGAATACCGCGCCATGACCGACGATTTGAAAAAAATGCAGATCCAAACGGCGTCGGGAGCGTTGGTATCGCTTGACGGACTCGTTAACATTGAGACGATGAGCGGCGCCGCATCGATCAACCGATACGATCGGGAACGGAAGATTTTGATTACCTCGAATCTGGACGGCGCCCCGCTCAACGACATCGTTCAAACAATCGATGAAAAACTCCCCTCCCTGTTGAAAGAGGGGTACCGCTACCGCTATACGGGAGATATCGAACGGATGCAGGAGACGGCGGCCGCCTTCGGTTTTACCGTCGGGCTCGCCGTTATTTTGATCTACCTGATCCTCGCAGCGCTCTACGAATCGCTGATACAGCCGTTGATTATTATGGTGGCCATGCCGCTTTCCTTCACGGGGGTTATCTTATCCCTCTACCTCAGCGGCAATCCGTTTAGTATTTTTGTACTGATCGGCATTATTTTATTGCTGGGGATGGTGGGGAAAAATGCGATTTTGGTCGTAGATTTTGCCAATGAAGCGATCAAAAGAGGGAAAAACGTCGATGATGCCCTGCTCGAAGCGGGAGAAAAACGGCTCCGCCCTATCTTAATGACGACGTTTGCGATGATCTTTGCGATGCTGCCGCTGGCACTGGGAACAGGCGCGGGGCATGAGAGCAACTCCCCCATGGCCACCGCCGTAATCGGAGGGCTCATCAGCTCAACGGTATTGGCGCTGTTTATCGTTCCGGTATTGTATCGGATGATGTATCCCTTGGATGCTTGGTTGCGGCGGCGGTATGAAAAGGAACGGATTGAGTGAGAATAGCGTCGAGGGAGAAGCTCGACGTTCTTTGAAACTTAAGGAGTGTAATCAGGAATGAAAACCCCCGTTTGACTTGCTGCTGTCAATTGGG
>DASUMY010000192.1:0-7157 GCA_036277435.1 Sulfuricurvum sp. | reverse complement strand
GGGTATCTTCCTCAGGAAGCGTCCATTTTTAAAGATTTGAGCGTCGAAGAAAATTTGATTATTGCGGCCGAAGCCGGAAAACTCTCAAAAGAGATGGCCGAACAGCGAATCGAAGAGCTGTTGGAGATGTTTAACATTGAGCCGATCCGCAATCGGCGCGGCATCAATCTAAGCGGCGGGGAGAGACGGCGTGCCGAGATTGCGCGCGCTTTGGTCAACAAACCTCGATTTTTACTGCTGGATGAACCGTTTGCGGGGGTAGATCCTATTGCGGTATTGGATATTCAAAACGTTATTGCCCAGTTAGTGGAATACGGGATCGGCGTGTTGATCACCGATCATAATGTCCGTGAAACGTTGGCCGTATGTGATCGCGCATACGTGATAAAAAGCGGTTCGCTTCTCGCATCGGGTACGAGTGATGAAATTGCTCATAACTCTGATGTGCGCCAACACTATCTCGGTGAATCGTTTAGGCTGTAGATCTTGGCAGCACTCAGGGTAAAAACCAACGTCGAGCTTAAAAACAAGCTTTCGAATACATTGCGCAATTGGCTTCCGATTCTCCATTCCAGCTTGAGTGATTTGGGTGAAGCGATGTCTCCGTTTGTCGAATCCAATCCTCTGATAGAGATCAAATCGGGGTATGAAGAGTCGTTTGAGAGCAAAATACCTCGTAAAATACAGTACGGATACGTTCAAAACTCCCATTCCGAAGCGATTGAGGCACTCACCGTACAGCATAAAAGCCTCTATGACGTTCTTGATGAACAAGTGGGAGCTCCGCTTTTCCCCACCCCCCTTTCCCAAGCCGTTGCACGCCATGTGTGCGAAAACCTGGATGAGGGGGGGTATTATGAAGGGGATCATGACGCTTTTTGTGCAGAACATGCGATCAGTATGGAACAGTTTGAACAGATTCGAGGCCGCTTTCGGCATATCGAACCCGTCGGAATTGGTGCGCGTGATTTAAAAGAATCCTTTTTATATCAGCTGGACAGTGCGTCCATCAGCGATTCGGCATATCCTCTGGCCATGGATATGATTCATCATTTGGAGGAGCTCAATCGCTACCATAAAGAACCCCATTTCCCCGAGGTGATGCGGGTCATCGGAAGTTTTAAAAATCCTCCCGGTATTGATTATATGGAAGATTCGGCACAAGTGATCCCCGACCTGATGATCTTCAATGATCCCGAGGAGGGGATAGAAGTGACCCTCAACGATCGCTATTATCCGATGATAACCATTGATTCGGAATATGGGGTCGATCACTCGTTTGTCCGCGATAAAATCAAAGAAGCAAAAAGTTTGATTGACGCATTGGAGATGCGAAAAGCGACCCTCTACAAAGTAGGGTTGATGATTGTGGAGTACCAATATGATTTTTTTATGGGAGGCTCCATTAAACCTCTAACGCTGAAAACGCTGGCAGATGAGTTCGGTCATAACCCCTCGACGATTTCCAGAGCGATTGCCAATAAATACATTGCGTGTGATCGCGGGATGTTTGCTATGAAAGACTTTTTTACGACGGCTATTGATGAGGATGTTTCCAATGCCGCCATCAAAGAGTACGTCAGCGAACTGGTGAAAAACGAATCCCATAAAAAGCCCCTCAGCGATATGAAATTACTGGAACTGATCCAAAACAAATTCAAGATCACGATGGTGCGCCGCACCATCGCCAAATACCGCTCCCAACTCAACATCGCAGGCTCCTCCGAGCGTAAAAAACTCTATCAGTTAGGCCGATGAAGGCCTTGAAATCACGGCTTGACGCCGAAGTGGCATTGCGCAATTGCAGCGATGAGCTGTGTGATGACAAACCGGATCCGCTGATGATGGCACGCCGGTTTGGAGACGAATGCAATGCGTTGACCTGCGCTTTGTTTGCGTACGGAAATGTCCAATCGATTGTCACTTTTTTGGGATCATTGAATCCGGCATGGATTGAGATGGACGAAGAGGAAATTAGACGTGCGGCACAGGGGAAGTATTACCGTTTTCAAAACAGTGAGGATGTGATTCAATGGTTTATCACTCTTGCGCGACTAAAGTCTCAAGGGGGCGTTCAGGCAACCTTTGAGACAGGGCATCGTGAGGGGGGAATCGTAGGGGGGATCAATTGTGTGATCGAGACACTGTATGCCCTGAATCCCTATCGAAGTCAAGGGTATACCTTTCTCATAGGAAAACCGATCCAACGTATCGGAAGCGCTTCGGCTATGAAGCGGTGGATGATGTATTTGCGCTGGATGGTACGTGCCGATCATCTCGATATGGGGCTATGGGATGTCATGGCACCTTGCGAGCTGATTATGCCCTTAGATACCCATACGTTTACCGTTTCCAAAAAGCTCGGATTGCTTACGCGCAAACAGTGTGATCTCAAAGCCGCATTGGAACTCACGGAAACGCTCCGGTCGTTTGATCCGGAGGATCCGATTAAATACGACTTTGCCCTTTACCGTATCGGGCAAGAAGGAATCATCGTTTAAACAGGTGTCATGCAATAAAGCCGTGATGGATTGTGTGGTACAATCTCGCCAATATTTGGGTGGTTATATAAAAAATGAAAAAAATTTTAATTGTGATGGATGGGGTTATCGGACGTCATTTCATACAGCGTCTGATTAATACTCAGCTGAGTGAAAATGTCTATTATGTCATACAATCGAAAGAAGAAGAACCGTTTGAAGGGTATAATCAGTCACGCTTCAAATTTTTTCATTTTGATTCCACAAGCTATTACAAGATTGCCAATGTTCTAAAAATCGATTTTTCTCAAGCGATTTTGGCGATGGAAAATCCATTGGATTTAGAACACACCATTAAAAATATCCGTCTTTTTAAACCGAATATCCGCATTATCGCACTTGATTTATGGAATGCTAAAAGCCCCGAAGATGATATCGAGTGGGTCAATATGCAACAGATTATTTCCCTTCATCTCATTGATTACCTCCCGAATATCCCCGTATTGGCTCAAAATATCGGCTTAGGTGCCGGAGAAATCATGGAGGTGCTGGTCCCTTTCGGAAGTTCGTTTGTGTATCGCCATATAGGGGCCATAGAACAAAACAATTGGAAAATAGCGGCGATTTATCGTAATCGGCAGTTGATTTTACCCAGTGACCAAAAAATGATACAGCCGAATGATTCTCTTGTGTTAGTGGGTGAGCCCAACGTTCTAAAATCGGTTTATCGGGCCATTAAACGGGAGCTGGGGCAGTTCCCGGCACCTTTTGGAAGCAAGCTGTATTTGTATATCGATATGGCCATTGAAAACCAAAAGGAGATGTTTGAGCTTGTCCGTCGAAGCATATATATCCACCATAAGCTGAAAAAAACGTTGATAATCAAGATTGTCAATCCCGGAGATATTGACAGTTTGCGCCATATGAAATCGTTTGTTGCCCCCGGTATTGAATTAGAGATTGAGTACGATACCGTTGTCGACGAAGAGAGTATGCTGCGTGATATCAAAAAACAGCATATCGGTTTATTTATCGTTTCTCAGAGAATGTTTAAACGCAAATCGGTCCGAAAAACATTGTATCGAGGCAATGTTCCGGTATTGAAACTGGCGGACAGGTCTTTTTCTACGCTCAAGCAATCGGTCGTTCTTTTAGGTGAGGATAATCATGTCGAACATATTTCGACGACTATTTTTGACGTGGCATCGCAGCTTGGATTTAATTTAGAATTAATCGATTATGTCATCGAAGATCGGCGTAACAATCTGCAGGTTATTGAACATTTCAACAACCTGTCGACGATTTTTTCCAAATCGATCCGTGTGATAGAAACCGAAGAAAATCCGATCCGTTTGATGCGGGAGCAAGAGAATTTTTTACAATGTTTGCCGTTTACGGAGAAAATGTTTGAAAGTCCGGTAAAACGTTTTTTTGCCACGGACCCCGAAATTCTATACACGAAACTCGATGCCTATCACCAGCTTTTTATCCCTACGCAGATCTAAAAGGTCTTAATTTTAAGAGACTTTAAAGTATCATATAGCCTATTTCTATATCCATTTTTTAGGCTTTGCATGACGATCAATATTGCCCTTAATCGAACCATTGACGATTCTTACCCGATTTATATCGGACCTTTGAGTGACATCGTATTTGACGGAAAAGTCGCGATTTTAACGAACCCTAAAATTGCCGGTCTTCATTTGCAAACCTTATTGTCACGGGTGAAGGCAAAAGAGGTCTATATCATTACGATTGCCGATGGCGAGCAATATAAAAATTGGGAAACAATCGAATTTATATTGGATCGGATGTTTGACCACCGGTTGAATCGTAAATCACTCCTCCTTGCATTCGGCGGGGGAGTGATCGGCGATATGGGGGGATTTGCCTCGAGCCTTTACAATCGCGGTATTGATTTTATTCAGATTCCGACGACGCTTCTTTCCCAAGTAGATGCAAGTGTGGGGGGAAAAACGGGGATTAACAACCGTTACGGAAAAAATCTGATCGGTGCGTTTCATCAGCCGAAGGCCGTTCACATTGATCCTTCTTTTTTGAATACCTTGCCCTCACGAGAGTTCGGTGCCGGGGTGGCTGAAATTGTGAAAATGGCCGTGACGTTCAATCGAGAATTTTTTGAATGGCTTGAAGCCCATGATTTGCGCGAGGGGAAAAATTTACAGGATGCCATTACCTTCGCGGTTCAAACCAAGGCTAAAGTTGTTGAGGAAGATGAAAAAGAGCAGGGGCTGCGCGCGGCGTTGAATTACGGCCATACGTTCGGCCATGTGATTGAAAATGAAACCCGTTACGAAACCTATTTGCACGGAGAAAGTGTGGCCATCGGGATGATGATGGCCAATGATCTGGCGTGTACGATGGGGCTGTTGAGCGAGGATGAAGTGCAGCGCATACGTGCCGTATTAGCACGGTATGATCTCCCCTTAACCTATCCGATTCGCGATCTTGAACGATTTTACCACGCCTTTTTTCTGGATAAAAAAAGTTCTGATTCTGCGATCACGTTCATACTGCCGCAATCCATCGGAGGCGTTCTCATTACGGATAATGTCTCCAAGGAGACCGTTATGGGCGTTCTAAAACGTTATCTGGGGGAATAAAGTATGAAACGCTATTCTGCTCTTGTTTTTTCTTTCGTATTTCTGCTTACCATTGCTTCATTGCACGCAAAAGAGGGTAGTCAGCAAACGCCGATTGAGTTGGTAGAGTCCAAAGAACTCAAAATCAAAAATACCGAGCAGGAACTTTCTCGTATCGAAAAAGAGCTGACCAAAGACAGCAGTATTTGGATGAAGAGCTATAACTCATTTATGGCGTATCAAGAAGCGCGCAAAAGTTTACGGAGTGTTCACAGCCGTATTATTGAGTTGCAAGATCGTCGTATAACCGCTGAGCGCAAGCTTGAAATCGAAGCGCTTCAGGCAAAAGAAAAAATCCTGATCGATCAGATCGAACAGCTCAAAGCTCAGGGGACATCTCCTTTTGTATCACTCTTAAAACCCGATGAAGCGGGAGAAGAACCCACCATTACCAACCCGTTCGACATTGTTACGGGTCTTTCGTATATCAAGCGTCTTAACAGCCAGTATCAAGATTATGTGATGCGTGAAGAAGATCTTCAAGAGTTGATCGACTTGCTGGATCGAAAAGTCACCCTTCTCAAAGAGATTCGAAAGCTTAATCCCCTAGGGGATTATGAAGTGGAACTGGAAGTGGCACTGCTGCAGGTCGAAAAGTTTAAACTCGCTCACGACACCTTGATGTCTACGGCGAGCGTTTATGAGAAGCGAATTGAATCCATCGAAGCGAAGATCAATAAAGAGATCAAAGACCAAATGTATAAATTGCTCAATATCGCCTTTATCGTTATGCTCTTATTTGGTATCTCTTTACTCATCAAACGGGTGGTCAAACGGTATATCACCGACAATGAACGTTTTTATATGGCGAACAAAATTTTGACGTTCGTGAATTTTTCACTGATTGTTTTGATTTTGATTTTCAGCTATATCGATAATGTCGGGTATTTTGCAACGGTTTTAGGATTTGCCTCTGCGGGTCTTGCCATCGCATTGCGTGACTGGTTTATGTCTATTATAGGATGGTTCGTCATTGTATTCGGCGGTTCCATTCACGTGGGCGACCGTGTCCGTTTTGTCAAAGAGGGGATGGAATACGTGGGGGATGTGCTCGATATCTCTTTGCTGCGTATTACGCTGATGGAAGATGTTACGTTGACCACGATTCAAACCAATCGGCGAGCAGGGCGAATCGTATTTGTCCCCAATAACTATATTTTTACCTCAATGATCGCCAATTACTCACACGCATCCCTTAAAACGGTATGGGACGGGATTGACGTAACCATTACGTTTGATTCCAACCATAAAAAAGCGGCGCATATTGCCAAAGAAATTTGCCGAAAGTATTCCAAAGGGTATACTGAAATCACCCGTAAACAGATCAACAAACTGCGCGACCGCTACAGCTTGAAAAACAGTAACGTCGAACCGCGTGTATTTACCTTTATCGAGACAAACGGAATGAAAGTAAGTGCGTGGTATTTGACCAATGCGTATGCAACGCTGACGTTGCGCAGCACTATTTCCGCTGACATAATCGATGCGTTTAATGCGGAAGAGGATATTACGATTGCGTATCCGACACAGACATTTTATACCGGGCCTATTCAAACTAAGAAGCAGCCTCGAATAGAGGAAGAATGAATCTAAAAGTCTATTTTAAAACCTTCGGATGCCGAACGAATGTGTACGACTCCCAAGTCATGATGAGTGCCTTGCAGGATTATGTTGTAACGGAAAACGAAGCCGAAGCGGATATTGTTGTCGTCAACTCCTGTACCGTCACAAACGGGGCGGATGTCAGCGTACGCGGCTATATCAACAGTATGGAAAAACAGGGTAAAAAGCTTTTTTTAACGGGATGCGGAGCACACACGAAAGGGGAAACTCTTTTTGAGGGGAATAAGGTTCACGGCGTTTTTGGACAGTCGGAAAAAATGAAGATCAATACACTGCTGTCACAGGAGACCCGTTTTTATGAAATCGGGGATTTGAACTACATCGATGATTCGATTGTCGATGATTTTGTCGGAAAATCGCGTGCGTTTATCAAAATCCAAGAGGGATGCAA
>DASUMY010000191.1:0-3976 GCA_036277435.1 Sulfuricurvum sp. | reverse complement strand
ATTCTTTCGCTACGATATGAGATCTTTACGCAAGGATTCTCACTGTGAGCGATACACAAAAATGCTACCTTCTTGATACCTCTGTTATCCTCGACGATCCCACCAATATTTTACGTATCAGCCAAGACAATACCAATGCTGTGGTTATAACCAATATCGTTTTAGCCGAGTTAAACAGCAAAAAAGACGATATTCGATCGGAAGCCGGCTACATGGCACGCGAATTTTTTCGGCTTGCCGATGTCGCATTCGGCGAACCCATTGCCGCGATTGAACTCCCCCAATGCGTCCGCGACACTCTCGATCCTGAACAATGTCAAAATGATCGTTATTACCGTCTCGATTTACGCTACGATCGTTCCCTTCACGGCGGCGAAGAGGTCCTCATAGAGCTCATCATCATTCATCGGGAACATTATCGGGTCACAACCTCTTTTTCGGAAGCAAAGGGGATGAACGACGCTAAGATCGGTGAGATTGCCGATGATTATGATCTTATTCTTCTCACCAACGATATGTCCTTTCGTATCGCTTCGGAGATTCGAGGCATTCCTACACAAAGCATTCGCAACAGCAGTGTCGAATCCCCCGAATCGATTGATTTTAACTACACCTATACCTACAGTGAAACACCCGAATTTCCAACCGATGTGGAGCATCACAACTTCAACCAGCTCACCTTTGTTCAAAAAGCGCTAAGCACCACGAATGAGCTTTACGAAACAGGGATTCAGCGCCATGCGTTTAGTGTTAATAACGCTCTTGAATGGTGCGATTTTGATCGCCGTTTCGGGGAACATTTTGATGAGAACCTCGTTCGCCCTTTGAATCTCGAGCAAAAATTCTATTACTCGATGATGACGCATCCGCAAAACTACGTCACCGTAGTTGCCGGTTCTACAGGATCCGGAAAAACCCTGGTCGCACTCCAAGCAGGATTGGAACTCGTAAGCGAAGGGATTGTAGAGGGGATTGTTTATGCGAGAAATACGATCACCTCTAGCGACACTCAAGCCGAACTGGGATATCGTAAAGGAGATGAGGAGCAAAAGCTGGGCTACTTTATGTACCCTCTCTACTCTGCCGTAAACTTTACCATTGAGCATCAAAGCAAACACTCCATCGATGCGCGCGTCGAATATACCGGCACGACCAATTCACCAAAACGGGAAAATGCCACAGAAACATTCATGAAAAAATACAATATTGAAGTAATGGATATTGCCCACATGCGTGGGACGACGATCTCCCGTAAATTTGTCATCATCGATGAAGCCCAAAACATGACTAACGCAACACTCAAACTCATCGGTACCCGCATGGGGGAAGAGACCCGTCTCGTTGTTATGGGAGATCCAGGTCAAATCGATCATCCATTTCTCTCCAAACGACGCAATGCCCTCGTGACCCTGCTCAACAAAGCACAGCACAGCGATTTTATCGCAGGGATGCAATTACGCCATACCATCCGAAGTCAAGTTGCCGATTGGTTTGATAAGAATTTCTAGTTATAAAAATCTTTCAAGTATCCAAAAGCCACGTGCGATGGCGGAAGCGCCAAAAGTCACGTGAGCGATTTGCTTGAAAGATGAGCTTCTTTTGTTTCTTTTCTTTGCGATAAAGAAAAGAAAGAAGACAATTAGATAGGTAAAACGCGGATCTTATTAGAAAGTTTTTCTTTGAGGGTTGATTCGATTGCGTACAATGTACCCGTTGTCGAGCTTGCACATCCTGAACATGAACCCAAATAACGGATATACACATCGATGTAATCCGGTGAATCTTTGATGTCGATAACTTCCATGTTCCCGCCATCCATTATCAAAAACTGACGAACGCTCTCATCGATGACGGCATCAATCGCTTTGATTTTTTGAACCAATGTCATCGTTGCGAAATCACCGTGCACTCCCGCATCGGCAGCCGCTTGCATCTTCTCAACATCCATCTCACGACGAACATCTGCCAAAATATCCACGAGATAATATTCACGGGCTTCATGCCCGCCAGGCTTGATACACGATTTACAAAAACCGCCCGCTTTGGTGTAATCGGTGATTTGTTCGATGGATTTAAGGTCATTAAGCTTGATCACTTCACGAAGCGTTCCCAAACTGACGCGCGCACATTCGCACACGATGATCTCGCTCTCAAAACTCGACTCATCGACACCGAGGTAAAGACCTGCTGCTTTCTTGATAACGTCGTACGCCATTACCGAACAGTGCATTTTTTGTGGTGGAACGGCAGGCGTTTGGGGATCATCACGAAGCGACATTTCCACGTCGATATTGGTGATTTTTACCGCTTCTTGAACCGTTTTACCGATACACAGTTCTGCCATCATGTCTGAAGATGCAATAGCCGTACCGCAGCCGAAGCTTTTAAATTTTGATTTAACGATTGTATCCGTTGTCGGATCAACTTCCCAGTACAAACGTACCGCATCTCCGCAACTCTCCGCACCGAAATCAGCGACGATCAGCTTATGTCCTGCCACGTCGCATTCTTCTTGTGTAATTTCTCCCTGATTAATAGGGTTATTCATCAATGTTGTTACTTTGTTTGAGTACTGATCCCAAAGAGATCCGCCCAATAAATCATTTTTTGCCATAATTATTTCCTTTAGTGGTGAATGTTACATTCACCGGCTTCTCCGCCGGCAGTGGGTTGGACGATCGCATATGAACTTGAAATCGCGCGTAAACGCTTCACAGCAGATTCAAAGCGTTCGATCACATAATCAATCTCTTCATCGGTGGTAAAACGGCTAAGACTGAGGCGAATACCGGTATGCGCCAACTCATTGTCTGCACCGATAGCCAGCATTACGGAATTCGCTTCCAAATCTTCACTGGCACACGCCGATCCCGTCGATGCCCCGATAAGTGCCGTGTTCAGATCCCAAAGCATCCCCTCACCCTCAACACCGCGAATGGAGATCAGAATTGTATTAGGAGTACGATTAGAACGATCTCCGACGGTAAATACATCTTCCAATCCTGCCAAAAGCGCGTCTTCTAAGCGATCACGCTTAGCGGAAATCGATGCCATTTTTTCTTCAATGTTTTCTGTAGCCAGCTCAAGAGCTTTTCCCATTCCCACAATAAAAGGGACATTGAGAGTCCCTGAACGGCGTCCTCCCATTTGATCTCCCCCGTGCAACAGTGGAGTCAATTTTTGGGAATCTCTAATGTACAATGCCCCGATACCTTTAGGACCGTGGAACTTATGTGCCGACATGGACATAAAATCAACGTGTACGTCTTGCATATTGACCGGGATTTTACCGACGGCTTGAACACCATCTGTATGGAAAAGAACCCCTTTTTCACGACAAATTTCGCCAATCTCTTGAATCGGGAAAATCATTCCGGTTTCATTGTTCGCCCACATGATCGAGACTAACGCCGTTTTATCGGTGATAAAAGCACGTACCGTATGTGCTTCAACGATTCCCTGATCGTTGACCGGCAAATAGGTGACTTTTACCCCTTGATCTTCGAGAAATTTGCACGTTGAAAGAACCGATGGATGCTCGATCTCAGTCGTCACGATGTGATTTTTCTCACCGTGCACAATTTTATCAATCCATACCGATTGAAGTACCCAGTTGTTTGCTTCGGTCGCACAAGAGGTAAAGACGATGTCATCTTTATCGCTCGCACCGATCGCTTTATAGGTCTGATTGATCGCTTTTGTGATCGCAGGGTGCGACGCCGTACCAAAACGGTGCAGCGAGTTAGGGTTACCGTAGATTTCACTAAAAAACGGAATCATTGCCTCCGTAACAGAGGGGTCGACCATGGTAGTAGCGTTGTTGTCCAAATAGACTTGCATAAGTGACTCTCCAAGAGTGGATTTAATATAAGACAAAATTAGTCTTCTTTAACTTTCGGGATAATAATACAACCCTTGTTATAGTTACCTTAAGGTTTTTTTATATTTAGCGAGGTTTAAGGTTGGGTTATTTCAT
>DASUMY010000190.1:0-2893 GCA_036277435.1 Sulfuricurvum sp. | reverse complement strand
CCGACACCGCCAAGGACACTCGCTTCGCTCCCATACGCCTCTGCCGCCATCACGATATCCGCGTAATAAGCACGGTCAATAAAATCTTTCACCGTCTCGTATTTGCTTTTCCATTCTGCCAATCGTGAAGGATTCAAAATATCGCGCACACAGGTAACTCCGCCGACCACCAAACTTTGAGGGTGCGGCTGTTTGGCCCCGAATATAGCGAACATCTGTGCGGCAATACGCTGAAGTTCAAGTGCTTTCAGATAGTGCGAAAGTGCAATCAGATTTTGCTCAGGAGAAAATTTATATGTTTTATTTCCCCAATACGCATTGGCGAACGGCCCCATCTGCCCTTTCGCCACAAAACCTTTGACCCGTTCTTGGACGGCCGTCAGTTCATCGGTTCCTGTCGCAATGGGTCTATCGGTGTATTTGAATGCCAATTCGGAGGCCTTTTTCGGATCAGCACTCAGGGCAGAAACGATATCAACCCAGTCCAAACCGTGCAGATGGTAAAAATGGACGACATGATCATGCATATACAAAGACTCGTTCAAAAGTGAACGGACCAGCTTGGCATTATAAGGAGGTTCAACCCCCAAAGCATTCTCGATGGCTTCTACCCCTGCTTTATAATGCGAATAGGTACAGACACCGCAAATACGCTGTGCAATCAGCCCGGCATCTCTGGGATCACGCCCTTTGAGGATCAGTTCTATACCCCGCCAAAGCGTTGACGACGAATATGCTTTTTGAACGACATTGTTTTCATCAACCTCGACCTCAATGCGCAAATGTCCTTCGATACGTGTAATCGGATCGATCACTACCCTTTGATTAGCCATGGTTCAGCTCTCCTTTTCCTCTTTATCATCTTTGTTGTTCATGAACAGCGTTGCCACGGCATGGGCACCGATACCGATGACCGTTGCTGTCAAAAGCGTCGTCCCTATCTTGTCTACCGTAGAATTAAGTCCCATCACCAGATGCGATTGCAAAGGCTGTTCAAGCGGTCCCATCGTATCCCAGAAATTGGGTTCACTGCACCCCATACACCCATGTCCGGCACCGATAGGCCAGTTCACGTGCTGATTAAACCGTTCCGTAGAGCAGTTGTTAAACGTATAAGGCCCTTTGCACCCTTGTTTGTACAAACACCACCCTTCTTTTGCCCCGTCATCTCCAAAACTTTCTACAAACTCACCCGCATCAAAATGGCCGCGACGTTCGCACAAGTCGTGAATACGGTTCCCATACGCCCATTTCGGACGGCTGTACATATCGAGCGCCGGCAAGGTGCCAAAAAGTAAAAAATGCATGAGGGTTCCGACGATATTCTCAGCACTGGGAGGACAGCCGGGGACATTGATAACCGGTTGCTTGACAACTTTGTCTACCCCTTTTGCTCCGGTCGGATTTGGGGCAGCGGCCTGAATGCCCCCAAAACTGGCACACGTACCGATCGAGAAGATCGCCGCCGCATTGGTAGCCGCGGCTCTAACCAGGTCTAGGCCGGTTCGAGCCTGTGCGCCCAACGTGAGAAACTGACCGTTCATAGCCGTAGGGATACCCCCTTCGACTAATAATATGTAGCGGCCTGCATAGGTTTTCATGGCCTGTTCCAGATTGGATTCTGCCTGCCATCCGGCTGCGGCCATCAGTGTTTCGTGATATTCCAGTGAAATGTAGTCAAAGATCAGTGAGTCAACCGTGGGGGCATCTGAACGGATCAGCGATTCGCTGCACCCCGTGCATTCCGCCATATGAAGCCAAATCAACGGAAGGCGATCCGCCAGTTTTGCCGCTTCGGCAAACAACGGGGTAAACTGCGATGGAAGCGCAAGCATTGTCGTAAGGGCGGCTGCCCACTTCAGAAAATCGCGCCGTTCAATCCCCCGCTTTTCAAGCATCTGCTCAATGGATTCTTCTTTGGTAGAAGGCAAAGAAGACAAAACCGCAATACGTTCTTCTGCTTTTGCATACAGTGCGTCAAACCCATCCATACTGATTCTCCTATAAGGAATTATTATTAATTACTCTATCATAGTTAAAATAAAAGTAATCTTTTACATTAATCCATTTAGCATCAAATAGCGATACATAGGCTGCAGCATGTACAGATCGAAGGCCCACCATATCCATCGCGGCTGTGCCGGATCGAGCGGAAAAGAGGGAGCCAATCCATCGTAGTTGAACTCCGCCATAATGATCTCACCGTACGATGTTTTGAGTGGGCAGACCGTGTAGCCGTCAAATTTTTGAACCGGCTCTTTTCCCTCCATCACCAAAACGAGATTTTTAACCACAATGGGCCCTTGATGGCGAACGCTCCCCCCTGTTTTTCCGATCGGTATACCGCATACGTCCCCGATTCCAAAAACATTTTTGTATCGGCGGTGCTGAAGCGTTTCACGATCCACTTCCAGCCACCCTTTCGCGGTCCCTTTTTGCCATCCCAGCGGTGAATTGGCAACGGCATCCACAGCAGTACACGGAGGAGAGACATGGATGAAATCGTATTCGATTTGGATCTCTTCTTCTTTCTCGATCATGTCGTACTCTTTGAACTCTTTGTCGTACTCCCCTTGCACCTCATACTTGTGCAAAAACGTTGCCACTTTTTTCGCAGCATCAATGGCGATCAGATCATGAGAAAATTTATTGGTAATGTTGCCGTACCCTTTTTGAACCTTAGCCAATGCCGCTTCGATCTCCGGAATACTGAAAAGCTTTTCACTCGCGCTGGCAAAGATAAAATCGCCGTTCAGATCTTCGCGTTTGAGAAAATCGTCACACAAATAGAGCATTTTTTGCGGAGCACCGCCACATTTGATTGGGGTTGATGGCTGGGTGAACAAAACACGCGGTTTGGATGTTTTCGCAGCTTCGCGTACTGCGTTGAACC
>DASUMY010000189.1:0-3010 GCA_036277435.1 Sulfuricurvum sp. | reverse complement strand
ATAGGGCAATGGCTGCGCGTTGCAAAAGCCAGAGGGGACGTCGCTGAAAGCGATCCGGCTATGCTGTATTTGATGGTGGAGCTTTACCGCAAAATGGATCGGCTGGAGCAGCTGATGACACAGAGCGCTCCCAAGCAGTTGAATCTGACGCAGGATGCTGCGATCGGGCGAATCGGCTTGGAACATTTTGAACTCACTATCCCCTTACTGCAAGAGGGGGATCGTTATTACGGACGCATCGAAGTGCCCGTTTATCCTCGTAGAGAAATACCGCTTTATTTTGAAGCCGTCAGTGCTACCTTGGCGAAAATCATTCGGATCCATTCCCGAGATGAAAACGAGTGGGGGGCATATATGAGAACCCGCGAGCGCGCTATGATACGTCACCTCAAGGGGAATGTATGAGTTTAGGAATTGAACTGGTCCTGATCGGACTTGCGATTGTACTGCTTGGGCTTGTATATTATTCGGTCACGAAAGAGAATGAAGTCAATCGGAAACTGCGGGCCATCGCGCATGCCGTGGAAGAGCTGAATCGCGAAGTGTACCAAATGGATAAACGGCTTTCTCAAGAGCTTGAGCTGGTTAGCGCACTGCAAGAATCGGCCCCGGCAGCATCACGTGCCGTGCATGAGCAAATGGATCAGGACATGAGTGAGATGTCCGCCCCCATCCTGGAATCATTAGGCCACATTGAAGAGACCTTCAGTGCGTACAAAGAAAAAACGGAAAATCGGTTACGTTATCTCGAAGAGCGAATCCGCAATCTCTCTTTGCCCACATCGATCAGCGGATTGGATGATGAGAAGGTGATCAGTCGATACAATCAGGGGATGGAGGTAGACCTTATCGCCAAAGAGTTGCGTCTTTCGAAACCGGAAGTCGAATTTGTATTGAAAATTAACCAACTCAGATAGTTATAAGCTTTAATAAGTATAATTTCGTTCTCTTTAATATGCGTCCGTAGCTCAGCTGGATAGAGCACCGGTTTGCGGTACCGGCGGTCAGGGATTCGAATTCCTTCGGGCGCACCACTTACAAACACCGTAATCAATCAAACATAAAATACTTTCACAAAACCCTCTTTACCTACTACCCATTGCACTATATATGCGTTTCAAAAAAACAAGAAAGCGTATTCAAATAGGAAGACAATATAGTTGATCAGAAAGGATTATACGCAGAGTGTTGGCAGCAGCGCTGTAAGCGCTAGAATGCGGAGGTTAGGCTTTGTTCTTGCGAGCAGAAATTTCGCTTAGGAAACTTTCCAGATCGTACATCGTGCGATATTGAGGTGTCAGGATATGAATGAGGATATCTCCCAAATCAATAGCAATCCAGTCGCCGCTTTCATCGATTGCCAAAAACTCTTCTTCCGGTTTTAGCCCTCTTTTGAGGTGATCGAGCAACGCAAACGTATGTCGCTCACCCAATGAGGTCGCAATCACAACGTAATCAGCGAAATAATCGCTTCCTTGAAGATCGAATACTTCGATTGCTTCTGCTTTATTCATGTCTAATATATGACTTATTTTTTCAATTCTTGGATTCATTGTGTTCCTTGTAGTAGGTAATAATATCATTTTCGATCTCGCTGTCCAACCCAAGCGGGGTGAACTGTTGCCGAAAATGGGTTGAACTCATGGTCTCGTTGACGTCGAGGCGCAGCATCTCCGGTGGTACCGGTATCTCATCACGCTGGGCAACGACAAAAGTAACCAGCCGGCAAAGTTTTTCATACTCATACCATTGGTTAAGCGTTTCCAGGTTATCCGCTCCGATGATCAGATAGAGCTTTTCACATGCAGGGGCATAATGCAAAACGGTTTCAATGGTTCGGACGCTGCGATTCAAATTAATCTCAAAATCACTGATTTCAATGTTCGAATAGGGGGCGAATATCCGTTTTAGCCATTGGATGCGCTGCATCCCTTCTGCAACAATGGACGATTTAAAAGGGTTGCGAAAAGCCGGAACAATAATGAGCCGATCGATATCCAGACTTTCCAATGCTTTAAGCGCTACATGCACATGCCCAATATGAGGTGGATCAAAACTTCCGCCATAAAGTGCTAGCTTCATATACCTTCTTTTTAAACGCCAAAAAAATACATCCCTTTGGCTATGCCAGCCGCTCAGGCGCTAAAGCTTGCTTCTTTCGAAGCAGACAACTTCTTTTAATCGAAATTATAACCGATTTTTGGTAAAATCCCCTTATTATGTAAGAAGAGGGAAATGGTTTTATGGCGTTAAAAATCGCTATCAACGGATTTGGCCGCATTGGGCGTTGTGTGACCAGAGTGATTGCCCTACGTGATGACGTTCAGCTGGTTGCCATTAATGATATGGCATCGATCGAAATGATGTGTTATTTGTTGCAAAACGATTCGGTTCACGGCCCGTGTGAAAAGGAGATATCCATTCTCGATTCGAATCATTTGAAAATCGGGAACAGCACGGTAACCGTATTCTGTGAAAAAGATCCGACAAATCTCGATTTCGCAGCATGCGAAGCGGATGTCGTTTTCGAATGCAGCGGACTGTTTTTAACAAAGGCATCTACGGAACATCATTTGGCCAAAGGGGTGAAAAAAGTGATACTTTCAGCCCCGACCCAAGACAGCATTATTCCTACGTACGTATTAGGGGTGAACGATCACCATTACCATGGTGAAAATATTATCTCGAATGCGTCGTGTACGACCAACTGTTTGGGCCCGATTGCACGGATTTTGGATGAAGAGTTTGGGATTCAAAAAGGTCTTATGACGACCGTCCATGCCTATACAAACGGCCAGGCGATCATCGATTCCGCACACGGAACGGATATGAGACGTTCCCGAGCGGCGGCACTCAATATGGTTCCGACGACGACCGGCGCGGCAAAAGCGATTAGTTTGGTTCTCCCTAATTTAGAGGGAAAACTGCATGGGCAGAGTGTCCGTGTCCCTACACCGGATGTCTCGATGGTCGATTTAAATGTGCTCGTTTCACGTAAAACGACCAAAGA
>DASUMY010000188.1:0-6743 GCA_036277435.1 Sulfuricurvum sp. | reverse complement strand
CATCGACCAACAGTAAAATCTGGATATAATCACGAATAATGGTCCAGTTTAAGGAAATACGATGACAAGACAAACAACCATCGCCAAAAGTGTTGAATTGGTGGGAATTGGACTGCACAAAGGGGTGCCGGTACGTTTGCGCCTCGAACCTCTTGAGAGCAATAGCGGCATTGTTTTTTTCCGTAGCGATGCGGGGGTTTCGATCCCTTTGACTCCGGCAAGCGTCATTGATACCAAAATGGCAACCGTCATCGGCAAAGAGGGTGTTTTTATTTCGACGATTGAACATATGCTCTCGGCTATTTATGCGTATGGTCTTGATAACCTACGCGTGGTTGTGGATGCGGATGAAGTTCCCGTGATGGATGGCTCATCGATGAGTTTTTGTATGCTGCTCGATGAAGCGGGCATTGTGGAACTTGACGCACCGAAAAAAATCATGCGAATCAAAAAAGAAGTAGAGGTGAAAGAGGGGGACAAATACGTCAAGCTTTCTCCCTCGAATGATCTCAGTTACGATTTCACGATCAAATTTTCTCATCCGGTGATTGACCGGCAAAGCTATGTGTTGAAATTTACCAAAGAAAATTATAAAAAAGAGATTGCCAGAGCACGGACTTTCGGCTTTGTCCATGAAGTGCAGTATTTGCGTTCCAAGGGGCTTGCACTGGGCGGAAGTTTGGAAAATGCGGTCGTTCTGGATGACAAAAAGGTCCTTAATCCGGAAGGTCTCCGTTTTACGGATGAGTTTGTACGCCATAAAATACTCGATGCGATTGGCGATATGTCGCTTATCGGGATGAATTTTATCGGTAATTACGAAGCGTTTGCGGGAAGTCATGATCTAAATCATAAATTGACCCTGGAACTGTTAAAAGATCCCGCCAATTATGAGATTGTCGAATTGATCACGGCCGAATCAAAAGAGCTGGCCAAAGCATATGCATGATGCGATTGTCATCGCGTTAGGAACTCCTGTACGCGTTGGCATTTATGACAGCAACGGCATGTTGGTCGAATCGATTCAAAGCGGTGCAATGGGTTCGGATGCGCTTCCTGTTCTTTTTGACGATCTGCTCCAACGATATACTTTCCAACGGCTGATCTATGCAAACGGTCCGGGCAGCTTTATGGGGATCAAGGTCACCTATCTTTTTTTAAAAACCCTCAGCATTGTGAAAAACATACCTCTATTAGCGATAGATGGGTTCTTTTTCAATGAAAATCACCCCATCAAAGCAGTTGGAAAGCTCTATTTTGTTAAAAATAGCAATACCATTTCGATGGCACCGTTGGAACAGCCGACTCTTAAAGAGTTTGAACTTCCGCTGTCTATAAAATCGAAAATTTTTGAAACTGACAATGCCCCGTATTATGGAATTGATGCGGTTGGATAAGGAAAAAGTGTGTTTATAAGCGTACCTGCAACCAGTGCAAATTTAGGGCCTGGATTTGATTCATTGGGATTAGCCGTCGATTTACGAAATCGCGTGGAACTTGTCCCCTCACGTTTTTTTGCGGTTGCAATTAAAGGAGAAGGGGAAAATAACCCCCGTCTCAAGGGAAATAATCTCTTTGTGAGTATTTTTAACGAGCATTACCGTCGTTTGACGCAAAAGCGGCAAAATTTCAAATTTACGTTTTACAATCAAATCCCAATGTCCCGCGGGTTGGGAAGTTCATCGGCCGTTATCGTCAGTGCTATCAGCTGTGCCCATGAAGCGGCTGGGGTAAAAGTTTCTAAACGACGTATTTTAAATC
Source organism: Sulfuricurvum sp. (assembly GCA_036277435.1). Lineage (GTDB taxonomy): Bacteria > Campylobacterota > Campylobacteria > Campylobacterales > Sulfurimonadaceae > Sulfuricurvum. The sequence continues at coordinate 4,982 of DASUMY010000188.1, read as the reverse complement.
ATGCGTTAGTGTATGAAACCCATCCGGACAATATTACTCCGGCCGTAATGGGGGGATTCAATGCTGCCATGGTTGAAAAACAAAAAGTATTTTCACAGCAAAAGCATATGCCCGATTATTTAAAAGCCGTCGTGGTCATTCCTAACAAACCGATTTCAACGGCTAAATCGCGTACGACACTTCCTCGATCATACAGCAAAGAGAATGCCGTTTTCAATCTGTCCCACACGGCCGTAACGGTGGGAGCTTTCTTCAATGAGGATTGGGAAATGCTGCGCCTTGCGACCCAAGACCGTTTTCACCAGCGCGTACGGATGAAAATGCTTCCTGAACTCTTTGACGTACAAAAAATGGCCTATGACAATGGCGCGTTGATGAGTACCCTTTCGGGCAGCGGATCGACGTTTTTCAATATGGTCTACGATGAAGATGCATCGATGCTCGCAGACAAATTTCTTCAAGCATTTCCAGATTTCGAGGTGAAGGTTCTGAATTTTGATAATGATGGATTGGTTATCGAACGCTAACTAAAGAAAGTATTGGATATAATGGCGCAAAATGTAAATCAACCCATACGTATGTGTGTGGTATGTCGCGAACGCTTCGTACAATCTTCCCTTATTAGGCTTCAGTGTCGTGAGGGAAAATTGGAATCCTATCAAGGATTGGGGCGAAGTTTTTACCTATGTTCAAATTGTATTGAGCATAAAAAAACTCCAGGGCTATTGGCCCGTCACTGCAAAAGCAACGCGCTTGAGATGCTTATGAATCGGTTAAAGGAGATCGTCGTTAATGATGGATAAAGTAAGAGTTCATGAAATTGCCAAGGAACTTGGTATCAATTCTAAAGAGGTTGTTGATAAAGCTGCCGCAATGGGGTTGAATGTTAAAACAGCTTCAAGCTCGGTATCGATGGAAGAAGCTGAAAAAATCATGAACTACATCATGAGTGGGGCAGCTAACGAAACGAGTGCCCCAAAAACAGCTCACAAAGAAGAAGCAGTGGTTCCGCAGGTCGAAATCAAAGAAGAATCAGCCGCAGTCGTTGTGGAAGCGGTTGAAGCCGTTCCGGCAGTTCAAGAAGTTGAAGCTGCCCCTTCAGAAGTGGAAGTTCCAAAACGTTCCGGTTTGAAAATTGTCAAAAAAGCACGCCCGGCTGAAGTAGTGACGGCACCGGCAAAAAATGAGAGTGTCAATATTTCACAATACGGCAAAGTCAGTGCCGAAGTACAAAAAGAGCTGGAAGCAAAAAAAGCGAAAAAACTTCAGCACACTGCTCCTACGCAGAGAAAAGAGCAAGGAGTACGCCTCGATATCTTCGGCGGCGATATTTCGAATGTGTCGATGGATTACGAAGAAAATCAAATCGTATTGATGGATTTGAATGATTTGGGGCAGAATCTACCCCCTGAAGAAGAGCAGCAAAAGCCGAAAGAGAAAAAACCGATCGGCCGCAATGCCGGTAAAAAGCAGGGTGCCAACAAAGGTAAACCGCGTAAAGTTTCCCGAGAAGCCCGTAAAAAATATACCAAAGATGCAAAAGAAGACGAAGTTATTACGCACGTTGAAATTCCGGAAGATATTCGTGTTTACGAATTCGCCGAAAAAGTAGGACAAAGTATTTCCGAAGTTATCAAAGTTCTCTTTAATCTTGGGATGATGGTTACCAAAAATGACTTTTTGGGGAAAGATGAAATCGAAATTCTCGCCAGTGAATTCGGTGTAGAAGTGACGACTATCGATCCAAAAGATGCCTTTAATCTTGAAGAAGCCTATGATGATGCAGTCATGGATGAAGAGGGGCTTGAAGAACGTCCTCCGGTTATCACGATCATGGGGCACGTTGACCACGGTAAAACATCGTTGTTGGACGCAATCCGAAACGCAAAAGTTGCCAATGGCGAAGCGGGGGGAATCACCCAGCATATCGGTGCGTATTCGGTCGAGCAAAAAGGGAAACTGATTACGTTCCTGGATACTCCGGGACATGAAGCGTTTAGTGCAATGCGTGCTCGCGGGGCACAATTGACCGATATTATCGTTATCGTTGTAGCTGCTGATGATGGGGTGAAACCTCAAACGCGCGAAGCGGTAAAACATGCCAAAGATGCCAAAGTTCCGGTTATTGTTGCCGTGAATAAGATGGACAAACCGGGTGCGAATCCGGATATGGTAAAAGCACAGATGGCAGAGCTTGGACTCAATCCTGTTGAATGGGGCGGGGATATCGAGTTTGTCGGTGTTTCAGCAAAAGCGATGACCGGTATCGATGAGCTGTTGGAGGCGATTTTACTGCAATCGGAAGTGATGGAGCTTACAGCCAATCCGAATGTGATGGCAAAAGCGGTCGTTGTTGAGAGTACGCTAGAAAAAGGGCGTGGACCGGTTGCTACGGTCATCGTTCAAAACGGTACCCTTAAAATCGGGGATAACATTGTGTGCGGAAGTGCTCATGGGCGTGTCCGCGCATTGATTAATGACCGTAAAGCGCAATTGCAGCAAATCGGGCCGAGCCAAACCGCGGTTGTCGTAGGTTTGAGTGACGTACCTCCATCGGGCGAGATGATGATGGCTATGGAAAGCGATAAAGATGCGAGAGAATATGCGCAAAAACGCTATGAGTATGATCGCCATCGCGAACTTTCACACAGTACGAAAACAACGTTGGATGAGTTGACCTCATTGATCGCTGAAGGACGTCTGAAAGCCCTTAAAGTCGTTCTTAAAACAGACGTTCACGGTTCATTGGAAGCGATTAAATCATCATTGGCTGAATTGCGCAATGAAGAGGTAAAAGTGGAAGTTATTTCAGCCGGTGTAGGCGGTATTACTGAAAATGATGTCGCGCTGGTCAATAACAGCGAAAACTGTGCCTTGATCGGGTTTAATGTTCGCCCTACGGGTAACGTTAATGCGATGGCAAAACAAATGGGTGTTGAGATCAAGACCTATTCGATTATCTATCAATTGATCGATGATATCAAGCTGATGCTAACGGGAATGATGGCACCTCAGTACCGTGAAGAGAATACCGGTCAGGCAGAAGTTCGTGATACCTTCCCATTACCAAAAGGGGGCACCGTTGCAGGTTGTGTCGTTGTTGACGGTAAACTGGTACGCGGCGGTATGGTTCGTGTTATTCGTGAGGGTGTTGTCATCCATGAAGGCGAATTGACCTCTCTCAAACGTTTCAAAGACGATGTGAAAGAAGTTGCAAAAGGATTTGACTGTGGTGTTGTTCTAAGCGGATATACCGATGTTAAAGTCGGAGACGTTGTCGAAACATTCAAAAAAATTGAGACAAAAGTAACACTGTGACACCTGCACAAATAAAGATCAAACGAACGGAGTCGATGCTCAAAGAGCTCATTCCTGAAGCAATTTCAGGACTTTCGGATGCACGTGTCCGTGAAGTCGATGTTATCGATGTCAAATGTTCACGCGGACGCAGTGATGCCAAAGTCTATCTTGATCCGCATGATTATACTCCGCAGGAACAAGCCGTATTTATGAAGCTGCTAGAAAAAGCACGCCCTATTATCGAAGAGCATTGTATGAAAGACCAGGGGTGGTTCCGATCGCCTCGTTTGACATTTGTCTTTGATGATACGCTAAAACGCAGTCAAAATATCGAAGCGCTTTTTGCCCAAATCGCGAAGGAGAAAAAAGATGAGTCTTGAGAGCGATATCAAAAAAATGGTTGAATCGGTCGGCTTGTCGTTGTACGATACGGCCATTGTCAATGAAAATGAAAACACCATATTCCGTGTCAGTGTAACGGCACCGGGAGGGGTGAGCTTGGATCAATGTGCGAATCTTTCGCACCTTATTTCTCCCCTTTTGGATATAACGTCGCCCGTAAGCGGAGAGTACCGATTGGAAGTCAGCTCCCCTGGGATTGAACGCCGACTTAAAACGCTGGACCATTTTGTTCAGTCGGTCGGTGAAAAGGTTTCTGTTTCGACAATTGATAAAACAAAGATCGAAGGCGAGCTTGTTGCCGTTCAGAACGAAGAGATTACGATCAAGACCAAAGACGAAGGGGATAAAACGATCCCTTTTCGTACCATCAGCAAGGCTAAGACTTATTTCGAGTGGTAATGTCTGCCATCGACCCCTTTTATCCTATGAATCTTGCGCTCAAAGCAGCGTGGGAACATCAACTCCTTACGTTTCCTAATCCCAGTGTCGGCGCCGTCTGTATGGATGAACATGGTGCTATTTTATCGATCGGTGCCCATAAAAAAGCGGGCGGTCCTCATGCGGAAGTCTACGCATTGCGGGATGCCTATACTCTCCTCAGCGGCGACACGACTTTGCGTGAATGCGACGATGCTTCTTTTATTCACGATTATCTGAGCCATCATCATAACGGACTCTTTCATTCTATGAGCATGGCCGTGACCCTCGAACCGTGCTCCCATAGAGGAAAAACACCTTCATGCGCGTTGTTAATTCGCACGTTAGGCATTAAACATGTTTTTATTGCGTGTAAAGATCCTAACCCAACCGCAGCGTTTGGCGCAGAAATCCTCATTGAGGCGGGGATTGAATGTACATTCGGGGTAATGGAAGAAGAGGGGAAGAAGCTTTTGGAACCGTTTCTTCAATGGCAAAAAGGCCCCTTTGTATTTTTTAAATGGGCTCAGCGTTTGGACGGGACGGTGGATAAGGGGATTATCAGCGCAGCAGTTTCCAGAGCGCATGTGCATGCTTTGAGAGACAAATGCGATCTGATTGTCATCGGCGGAGATACGGTGCGCACCGATCGTCCGGTATTAGATTCACGGCTGGTGAGGGGGAAAGCTCCCGATGTGCTCATTTATTCCCGAGGGGATGATTTTGACCGTACCATTCCTCTTTTTAATGTCCCCGATCGAACGGTATATGTTGAATCCTCTCTTACAAAAATAAAGGGCTATTCCCTGGTGATGATTGAGGGGGGCTCGTCGATGCTGAGGGCAACTCGTGAGGTGTGCAAC
>DASUMY010000187.1:0-2079 GCA_036277435.1 Sulfuricurvum sp. | reverse complement strand
CTTGTTTGCCCTTCCGATTTTGGCTTTTTCAAAATAATATTAACAATTCCCCCCATCGCTTCGGCGCTGTATTCCGCGGAACCGTTCGTCATAACTTCGATCCGCTCGATCATATCAGGGCTAATATTCTCCAGCGGGCTGCCTTGCCGTTTTGAAGAGGTCGACACCTCCTCTCCGTCAATCAGCACTTTCGTATACCCTTTGCCTGGGGCCCCTTTTTTTCGCTTCCCTTCGGGAATGGTCACACCGGGTGTCCGTTTAAGGATCTCCAAGGCATTGATATCTCCATACTGTGTTAACTCACTGCCGCTAACGATCCGTTTGGCAATCGAATTCTCTTTTCGCTCCTCAAGCGTTTGGGTGTTCGCCTGAACGTCGATTTTTTCTAAGGTTATGATCTCTTGAGCACACGCGAGAGAGAGGCTGCATGCAAGAATGAAAGGGATACGGTTCATGGTGATTCCTTTTATAGGTGAGCAATCACTGCTCGTTTTATAAAAATATAATAGTCCTATTTTGCTTTAAAAGCAGTGTAATGTAATATGATCGACGTAATAGTGAGAGGATAATACAGGAGGAAACCGTAACGGTGAAGCAAGATGGTGGTTGTGTTATGCGAGCCATGTTGCTCGCATAACGGTGATATCCTAATGAATAGGCTTAGAATACCATATCGAGGTGTGGAGAATCTTCAGGAATATTAATCCCTGCATCTTCATAAACTGCCATGTGATGTGCAAACGCACTTGATGTCATTGCTGCGAGCATTAAAAATGCCAATACTACTTTTTTCATTCGAACCCCTTTTATTGTGTGGTGCAATATTAAAGAATGAAATTGAAAAAATCATCAAGGTGATAATCAGCTCTCATCCACTTCTTTGACCAAAATTTTACTCCTTAATCATTAGCGAAGTGTTAGCGCCAAATCAATCCATCCCATTAAACGAACGGTACCTCTTTGAGCTACTATAATAATCATGAAAATAGTTTACAATATACATCTGTATCCAAAAGGAATATCAATGGTTATACGATTCATACACTGTTTTTCCATAATGGCGCTAAGTGCGAGTGGTGCCGATACTGATTTTTTGAGCCCCGAAAAACAAAGCTATTATCAACAGCAGCAGCAGCAAATAAATTCCGGCTACGAAAAATTGCGCTATAACTGGGTTTCCCCTGTTTCCCTCAAAGCCTCCGGTATCTATGAAAAATCGGCAATGACCGATACGAAAGATATTCGGCAGACCTTATCGGCCGGCATTGCCCAGGATCTCTTTCGCTCAGGGGGGATCACCTACGCTATAGGCTATGCTGATGCTAAAAAAGAAGCCGATATGCTGGGGCTTGGACGCGAAATTGCCACCACCAATCAGCAGCTTATGCATGCCGTTTTAACGTACCGTAAAAATAAGTTTCTACTGGAGCAAAGCGAGATAAAACTCAAAAACAGCCAAATCGAAATTTTTCTCAAACGCCAACAATACACAGCGGGAGACATCGATATTACCCTGCTCAACAATGCTTTGATGAACCAGAGTACGGAACTGAAGAACAATACGGCTATTCGTTATACGTTAGCCCAACAAAAGCTCGAAGCAGCAAAACTAAGCGATACTCCGATTGATTCCATCCTTCTGCCCGTGTATACGCTCACCCCAAAGGAAGCATTTTTAGAAGAAGGGTGGGATCTCCGCTATGCTCAGGCTCTGAGTCACAGTTCGTCACAACAATATGGGGAAATCAAAAGTTCGTATCAGCCCAAACTGACGCTGATTGCCGATGCAGGATTACAGCGGTATGATCCCCAGACAAATTCCATGGCCGATTATCAGGGAAACTTTTACGATGCCGGGCTGCAGCTTTCTGTGCCGCTAACCTATAACGCTGCGGCAACCACCCAAGAAGCCCAAGCCCTCTACCTCAAACAACAAGCGCAAGCAGCCGATACCAAACGCCTTATGGAAGCCTCCTATGAGCAAAAGGTCGCACTGATTGAAAATTACCGCCGTCTCATTACGATTATCCGATCCAATCTTCACTACTATGACGAGTTGATCCGAGCCACTGAAGCGGC
>DASUMY010000186.1:0-3444 GCA_036277435.1 Sulfuricurvum sp. | reverse complement strand
GATGGGGGTGTTGAGCTCATGTGTCGTGTCTTTGATAAAATCATCCAGCAGGGCAATCGCTTCATTCATAGGGCGCAGCAGCAGCCGGGCTAATAAAAATCCGATCAACAGTAAAAAACCAAACAGCAAAGAGCCTACGATAAGAGCTTTTTCAATCGCCTGTGTTCGCCATAAGCCATCGTCGTGCGTTTCAAAGACGAGATAAAACTCCCCTAGTCCATACGGGGCCAAGGGGATAATGAGGTGGATGTAGTCATCCCTCAGGGCAATATTCTCTTTGAAATCAAGCGAGCCGTTTTTCAGATTGCCGACGAGAATTTTTTGATCGTATCCGTACAAGGCGGTTGCGTAGGCGAGGTCTTTTGGAAATGTGGCCAGATCACGGTCGTGCTCCAGCCACTGTTTCAGGAGTGGAACGTACGATTCGCTCTCCAGCTGCATGGCAAGACGGTGTGACGAGACCATTTGTGTTTTGGCATACTGGTAATAGAGGGTTCCCAACAAGGCGAGGATCACGATGACCAATCCCCCATAGAGGGCAAAAAACCGTTTGAGCGTTTGGTATTTAGCGGAATTGATACCCGAAGCGTTTGTGGCTGACAATGCGATCCTTTCCTATCAGTTTTCGAAGGGTTTTGATATAGGTCCGCAAGCTCCCGTCGCTGGGGATTTCATCGTAGTCCCACAAATGTTCCAGTATCGTTTCGTGGGTGAGCAATTCCCCCCGATGCTGAATAAAAAGTTTGAGCAGTTTATGCTCTTTGAGCTGAAGCGGCTGTTCGGCCCCGTCTATTTTCAAGGAGAGATTCTCGGTGTCGTAGGTGATCCCATCGCCAAGATCGAGTATATCACCGGAAGGATGGTGAAAATTGCGTTTGAGTATCGTCTGTATTCGAAGCAGGAGCTCTTTGAGTTCATAGGGCTTGCGCAGATAATCATCCCCTCCGCTTTCAAATCCCTCCTCAACGTCCTCCATGGCATTGCGCGATGTGATGAAAATGGCGGGGGTTGATGTCCCGCTCTTCCGTGACTCTTTGAGAAGGGAGAATCCATCCCCCCCCGGAACGTTCACATCCAGCAAAAGCAGATCAAATTTTTGTTCATAGAGAGCCTCTTCGGCTGAGAGTGCGTCATAGGCACAGATAACCTCATACCCTTGGTTTTCCAGGTATTCGGCAACACTCTCTGAGAGATTGGGATCATCTTCGAGTAAGAGAAGTTTGGCTTTTGTCATAACCGGATTTTAGCACACTCAAACTCTAAAAATAATAACCCAAACGTAAAGCGATCTCATGGTCACTGGTTGACTCGCTGAGCCCATACCGGTAATTTCCCAACACGAACCAATGATCATCCAGCGGGAGCATGCTGTTCAAAGAGAGGGTTTTGAACGGGGAAACACCTATGTAAATACTGTCGGATTGGGAATAGGCAATATTGACAAACCCGTTGTGGAGAGTTGCATAGCCAACCCCTGCGGTAAAGGCCGTGGTATTGCGATACTTCACAGTAGAGCTTACCGAAGAGGTATTGCCGTCTTGCAAAGCGTCTTGGATATCGGTGTCGTTGACCATCGTATACGTCAACCCTCCGAAAAGATGGTAATGCTCGTTGATATCATATTGAAGATTGATGGCTCCGAAAATATCGACCGCTTCGTTGCCGTATCCTGAATCATACGTGGGCAATATGATCCCCAATCCGGATTGGAGCGTTAGGTTTGAAGCGGGGTGAGATTTGATATAGACCCCCATCTGGGTGTCATTCCATCCGCTGTCGGTTGTGTTGGTCTCAACGGAGTGAAAGTAAGAGGTTAAAATTTGGGCAAAGAGGTCTCCACGGTACATGTCCGCTTGAAACGTTGTCGTAAGGGTATCGGCTTTTTCCAGCGTGTTGTAATTGGTATCGGCATAATTGATGCCGACGATGAGGTCGTAGGCCGTATCGGTAAACACCGTTTTGGTCGTGCACCCAACGCTGTCTACCAAATCACCGAACGGCGTGTTGGCACATCGGTCCGTTTTATTATCGACACCGTCAAAATCGCTGTCCGCTGCGGAGAGTTGCATGAGCCCCGCCAAAAGCAACCCTACTATCCATTTCATGCAGGCTCCTAACGGCGATTATGGGTATTCATGTTTCCCATGCTTCGTTGATGTTGAACATTGGAGCGCATCTGCTGCTGCATGGGGAGATGTTGGGTATGATTCATCCCTTTGCCCTCGGGATTCATCCCTCTTTGAAGACGTTGAATGGCTTCACGCCGTTCTTGTTCATTCAACTTTGCAAGGGAGGTTTTGAATTGATTCATCAACGCCGCTTTTTCTCCTTGCGGTGCGTTCATGATGCGGGTGATTTGCTCATCGACAGAATTTGCGGCAGTCAGATTTCCCCCTCCTGTTGCAAACAGTACGATCAGAATAATTCGTTTCATCGTTTTGAGATTTCCTTTGGTGATAAAATCGTATTTTAGCGACAAATTGTTAGCACTTCGTTAGTGTTCGAAGCGTCAGGGTAAAGAGACTTCCCTCATGCAGAACGCTTTTCACGTCGATCGAGATGGAAAGTTCCTCACACAGTTTTTTGACGATATGCAGCCCGATTCCAAGACCGCGTTCATGCTCTTTGTAAAAGCGGTCAAATATTTTAGCAGGATAGGCAATCCCTTTTCCGGTATCGTGAATAGACAGTTGGGCGTTGATAGGATCGATGGTCACGGTGACCGATCCCTTCGGTTTGTTATATTTGGCGGCATTGCTGAGCAAATTATCGAGGATTCGTGTCATGGCGTCAGGATTGACCATCAGCATGAGAACTGCGCCATTGAGAGAGAAGGTGATCTGCGGATAGAGCCGCTGGACAATGGCAATACGTTGTTCCGTCAGAGCATGAAGATCGATGCAAGAGCTTTGCAGCGGATGCCCTTCGAGATAACTGCGCAGATTGTCTCCCAGTGAAATCATGGTTTCAATGCTCTGTTCAATGCGCAGCAGTTTTTTTTCTTCATCGGGGGAGCGTTTTAAGCGGCTCACATTGAGTCGCAGCGTGGCGAGCGGGGTATTCAAATCATGCAGAATGTCGCGGCTGAACTCCTCGGTCAAACGGAGCGCTTTGCGAAGGGGATAGAGGGCGTACAGCGAAAAAAGGACGGAGAGGATGGCGATGCCTAGGAGGGTAATCGCATACATTTGAATCATGGTGTATTTGGTTTCGTTTAACCGTTGATCATAATGGTGTTTGGCATAATGCAGTTTGAGGGCATATTTGCCGCTTCCGGGGATTGAAAAAAGGGCGGAGAGTCCGTTCTCTTCTTGCGTGAGCTGATAGAGCCTGTTGGTCTGCAGCGGAACAAAGTCAAACGTGAACTGAGTACATTTAAGATCGAAACTGCACAGTTTCATTTCGTTGAAGATCGAAAGCTCAAGGGCTTGGCGTTTTTTAGTG
>DASUMY010000185.1:0-3319 GCA_036277435.1 Sulfuricurvum sp. | reverse complement strand
TTAGCAAGAATACGTAGAGATGAATTCAAAAGCCGTAGGACGAGCTTCGTCAGGCCATACTTGTGTTTCAAATTTATAATTCTGATACGTATCAATAAATTCCGCTGTCATAACCGGCTGCAAGAATGCGTTATCACGAATTAATGCTTCAAGTGAACCGCGAAGGGTGTGAGGCATTTGTGGAATCCCTTTTTCACGAATCTCATTAAGGGTGAGTTCATATAAATCTTCATCCATAGGACCGATTGGAACGGTTTTATTTTTGATCCCATCAAGTCCAGCAAGCAGCATTGCCGTAAATGCAAGGTATGGGCACGCCGTCGAATCCGGGAAGCGCATTTCGATACGTGTCGCTTTTTCACCCGCACCGTAAGGGACACGGCAGCTAGCTGAGCGGTTTTGGCTTGAATAGGTCAAAATTGACGGTGCTTCGAAGCCTGGAATAAGACGTTTGTATGAGTTCGTTGATGGATTGGTAAATGCAGCAATTGCGCGAGCATGTGCAAAGATACCGCCGACATAGTGAAGCGCTGCATCACTCAAATTGCTATAACCGCCCTCTTTGTAGAACGTGTTTTTGCCGTCTTTCCAGATGGATTGGTGAACGTGCATACCGTTTCCGTTATCACCGTAAAGAGGTTTAGGCATAAAGGTAACCGTTTTGCCGTTTAGGTGTGCTACCATTTTGATAACGTATTTTAGTTTTTGAACATTATCCGCAGCTTCGACAAGCGTACCGAATACGATACCGATTTCCCCTTGACCTTGTGCTACTTCGTGGTGACCAAGAACAACTTCAAGTCCTACTTGCTCTAAAACCAACATCATCTCTGCACGCAAGTCAACCATCGTATCGATAGGAGCAACCGGGAAGTAACCCCCTTTCGTACGAGGACGGTGTCCGGTGTTGTAACCGTCCGTGAATGATTTTGCATCATTCCATGAACCCTCTTCACTGTCAACTTCATAATACGAGCAGTTCACTTCATCGCGGATTTTGACATCATCAAAAACGAAAAATTCATTTTCAGGACCGAAATACGCAACATCGCCTACCCCTGCATCTGCTAAATGTTCAAGTGCTTTTTTAGCGATTGAACGAGGGCATTTTTCGTACATTTGACCTTTGTAGATGTCATAGACATCACAGAAAACGATTACGGTAGGATCTGCCGTAAACGGATCCATAAATGCCGATTCCGCTTCCGGTTTAAGCAACATATCCGAACGGTTGATCGGCTGCCATGCATCGATCGACGAACCATCAAACGGAAGACCGTTTTCAAATGATCCCGCATTTACAGCGCTGTAACGGTAGCTAACATGATGCCATGTCCCTTTCATATCGGTAAAACGAAAATCTACAAACTGAACATCGTTCTCTTTACAAAAACTAAAAAACTCGTCGACACTGTTTACGAATTTGCCCATGCATTGCTCCTGAAATAATAATAGTTCAAAAAGTATAGCGAATTAAAGGTTAAAGGTTAAAAAGATGATGCCTAAAAATTAATCATTGTGCGATCTCTGTTTCTATAAATCGCACATTTCGTATATCCCAGCCCCTTTGCCAAAGCTTCTACGTCGTTACTGAACATCCCTACTTGATCGATACGGTGTGCATCAGAAGCAAAGGTAATCGGTATCTCTAACGCCGCAATTTCTTCCAACAGCCCTTTTGAAGGGTACGCTTCACGGACCGGCTTTCGCAACCCGGAAACATTGATTTCTATTGTCATATTGGCTTTTTTGATCGCCAGGAGGGCATTTTTTGCCAACATCCGAATATCGGAACGGGGAAAAAAATTAAATACTTTGAGCAAATCAAAATGGCCCACAATATCAAAATGGCCCGTTTTCGCCATCACTTCCATCAATCCGAAATAGCGTGAATAGACCTCATCCATATCCACATGATCGTACCGGCCGATAAACTCCGGGTTATCGAATCCCCATTCATCGATAAAATGGACACTTCCAATCAGATAATCGCAAGGACGCTTTAGGACACGATCATCCATGTATCCCGGAAGATAGTCCACCTCATATCCCAGCAAAACGGTTATCTGATGTGCATACCGTTCTTTGGCCTCTTTGACCCACTGCTCATACAGCGCCATCTCCTCAAAACTCATCCGATATTCAAGATCATAGCCCATCGGAGCATGATCTGAAAATCCGAAATATTCGGTCCCGCACGCAATGGCAGCTTCCACGTATTCATTCACCGATCCGGTGGCATGGTTACACAGCACCGTGTGATTATGCAGGTCAACTTTCATCGCATTTCCTATTGAAAATAATCATATTCATGATATTATAGTGCAATATTTCTGACGAGGAAACCATGATGACGCAAGAAGAGCTTGATGCACTGATGAATGAAGATATGGAGATGGATGATACTTCTGAAGAATCCATGGCACATGAAATCGAAAATGACATTGAAGACGCAGCGAATAGCTTTGATGATCCCGATGCCTACCGTGTTTCAGCCGTCAATACCTGGCCTCCTCCCCCTCCGACGGATGATAACAAAATGGTGCACCAGCTCGATGACGTCACCAAAGAGAGCGAAGAGAAAGCGACCGAAATTTTTGATCTGATTGAGGGGATCAGCAATGATCTCAGCGACAGCGAAGATACCGTCCGAAGCATCGACACCGTACTCGATGCCAATATCGCCCTCTTTCAAACCTTGTGCGCTAAATTTCCTCATGTTGAAGCGTTTCAGGCACAGCTGGAACAAAACGCGGCGGCCAAAGAACATACCGAGGCCCTAACGGCGATGATGCAGAACAACGGCGATACGATTATGAACATTATGGACATTATGCAGTATCAGGACATTCATCGTCAAAAAATTGAGCGGGTTATCAATGTCATGCGTGCCCTATCCGGTTACATGAATCACCTGTTTGCCAGCAAGATTGACGATTCCAAACGGGTTGCTTCTGCCGTCCATTTACCCGGTGACAGTACGACGGACAGTGTTGTGAGCAGCGACGATATCGAAGCATTGCTCGCTTCATTCGGGAATAAATAAAGGGAAGCGAGGTAACAATCGCTTTTTTCCTCCATATTAACCCTAAAGTTTCATTCTATTCAAGTCTTTTTCACGGTAAAATTCCCCTAAAATATTAAAGAATCGAGAATTGTTTTTGAAAAAAGTGGAGCTCCTCTCCCCCGCAGGGAATTTAGAAAAACTCAAAATTGCCATCGACTACGGCGCGGATGCCGTATATGGGGGAGTAAGCCACTTCTCGCTTCGTATCCGTTCCGGAAAAGAATTCGATCTCGAAAGTTTTAAAGAGGGGAT
>DASUMY010000184.1:0-3378 GCA_036277435.1 Sulfuricurvum sp. | reverse complement strand
TTTATTATTATATGCGGCTATACCGATGCCGGAAAACTTCTGATCGACAAACTTAATGAAGATAATCTGTATCGTATTGTCGTCATTGATAAGAGCATTGAAAAAATTGAAGCATTGGAAAGTGAACTCTATATGCCCTCGATTCCGGCGATTACAGCCGATGCATCCATGACCGATGTCCTCAAATCCTCTGGGATCCAATCTCCGAACTGCAAATTTGTCGTTACACTTTTTGATGATGATCAGCTCAATCTGAAAATTTCCGTCCGTGCACGCATCTTAAATGAAGATCTGAAGATTATCGCCCGCTCAGGGGTCAAACACGGAGGAGAAAATCTGGAAAATATCGGGGTTGACCATGTCATCGATATTTTCTCAATAATCGCTAAACGGATCGACTTTGCACTGCGTTCACCCTATCTCTTTAATTTGCTCAGCTGGGTGCAAGGAGGAAATCTGCACGTCAGTAAAAGCGATATACTCCCCAACGGGAAATACATTGTCTGCAGCCGCGGACGCTTTGGCAAGACGATCCAAAATACCCTGGATAAAAATCATATTGAATACACCTACTTAGATATCAATAAAGAAGTGCATGAAAAAGTCTCCTCAGATCAGGACTTTTTTATGCAAGCCGGCATTCTTGAAGCATCGTGCATTATCGCAGGGACGAATGATGATGCGATCAATCTCTCTATTATCGCGACGGCACGTGCCATTAATCCGAAAATTTTTGCCATTGTACGCGAAAATGAACTCGAAGAAAGAAGCCTATTTTCCCACCTTCGTGTAGACAAAATTTTTATTCTCGATCAAATCGCGGCGCTGGACGGATACAACTTCATTGATCGGCCGATGACCTATACTTTTATAGACGGCATTTCACAATTTACTAAAGAACAGCTCGTGGAGACGTTGTTATTGATTACCGACAGAGTCAATAAACGTCCTGCCCTTATTGAGATGGCGATCGATGAGAACCATATGTTCGCACTGGTCAAATGTTTGAAAGAGTGTCCTGTGACGATTGGACAATTGCTGAATAATCCTTATCACGACGGAAAAGATTTAGAAATTGTTATTTTAGGAATCAAACGCTCAAACGGAGAGTTCGTACTCCTTCCCGATGGTTCAACGCCTCTGCAGCCGAATGACCACTTGCTTTTTGCCGCCACCACCCATGCGCTGGAGCAGTTTACGACGATTGTCAATCATTATTATGAACTTTATTATGTACTGCATGGAGTGGAAGCAAAGCGTTTGCGTTTACCCTGGTAATTATCAGGTTAGCACCCGATCTTCCAAGGCTTTTGTCAGCGAGAGAATATCGACATTCTCTAAACTAACCCCCGTCGGAACTCCTTGCGCGATGCGGGTAAACCGGACGTTACAGGAGTGCAGTTTGTCTTCAATATACAAAATAACCCCTTGGTTGGCAATGGAGGGGGTAAGGGCAAATATCACCTCTTTGATTCCGCTGTTGACGACATCACGCAAATGATCGATGTCCAAATGTTCAAGCGATTCAAGGACGAAATAGCGGCCGTCAAACAGAGCATTTTCTTCAAACGTTAATATATCTTTGGCATTTTCAACTATGCACAACAGTTCATGATTCCGCCGATCGTCACTGCAAATGGCACACAGCTCATCTTCACTGATACCGCCGCATGAACGGCATTTTTTTAAGCTCGTAATGGCATTTTCGATGGCATGTGCCAGTTTCAATCCCCCGAAGCTGTCATTCATCACCATATGATACGCTAAACGGGTCGCTGATTTTTGGCCAATCGTAGGAAGCTGCTGCAATGCATCTACAAGGCGGTTAAACTTTTCGAGAGAATGTTTCATGACGATATTGTATCTAAAAGCGTTTCATTATAAGTTTAGTCATAGTGACTCAAAGATAGTAACACTCTATATGATATGGTATAATTCCGAAAAATTTTAACCTATTTATGGAGCAAGAAGTGGAAGAGCTAAGTTATTATGAAATTCTAGAAGTCACCAAAAGTGCCAATGGAGATGAAATTAAAAAAGCCTACCGCAAAATGGCGAAACTTCATCATCCCGATCGAAATCCCGGAGATCCCGATGCGGAACATAAATTCAAACTTTGCAACGAAGCGTATCAAGTACTCAGCGATGATCAACAGCGCAGCATTTATGACCGCTACGGAAAAGAAGGTCTTCAAGGGGGCGGCGGACGCCGTCAAAGTGGCGGATTTGATGATTTAGGGAGCATTTTCGAAGAGATGTTCAATGGTTTCGGCGGCGGTGGACGCCGTCAGTCCAGAGCACCGAGCGATAAATTCCCGCTCGATATGGGCGTCGACATTCGCATCAGCTTTAAAGAAGCGGTTTTCGGATGCGAAAAAGAGATCACCTTCACAACGAAAAAATCGTGTAAAACCTGCAAAGGTACTGGCGCAAAAGACGGCAAAGTAACCTCGTGCAGCCAGTGCGGAGGCAAAGGTCAAGTCTACATGCGTCAAGGGTTCATGACGTTCTCTCAAACGTGTCCTGCCTGTCACGGAGAGGGAACCATGGTGAGTGCCAAATGTTCCGATTGTAAGGGTAAAAGTTACACGGAAGAAAAAGAGAAAGTCACGGTTAAAGTACCCGCCGGTATCGATACCGGCAACCGATTACGTGTTTCAGGACGCGGAAATACCGGTAAAAGCGGTGTAGCTGGCGATTTGTATGTAACATTTGAGGTAGAAGAAGACAGCCACTTCATCCGTAACGGCAATGACATCTATCTTGAAGTTCCCGTATTCTTTACCCAAGCCGTATTAGGCGAAGATATCACTATCCCCTCACTCAACGGCGAAGTGACACTCGAACTCGAAACCGGCACGAAAGATAAACAGCAGTATCGTTTCCGTAATGAAGGGGTTGCCGATGTACATGGGCGTGGCAAAGGGGATTTGATCGCTCAAATCACCCTCACCTACCCGTCCAAACTGACCACTGAACAAGAAGAGCTTCTCCAAAAACTCCAAGAGAGTTTTGGCATCGAATCCAAGCCTCACGAGAGTCTGTTTGAATCGGCATTTGATAAAGTAAAAGGGTGGTTTAAATAATCCGCTCTACTTAGTAGAGCGCTTCGGATAGGCCATCGCGATAACGATCGCGATAACGGCATACGTCCACGGTACGAAATCAGGGACCGGAACCGGATCCCCTTTTGCATACGAATGCATTCCCGCCAAATAATAGTTTACCCCGAAATAAGTCATCAATACCGAGGTAAATGCCAATAGCGACACGACACTGAAGATGTAATCATTGTAGGCCCCTTTGATCATGCGCAAATGGATTACGACCGCATAGACCAAGATTGTCACCAATGCCCATGTCTCTTTCGGATCCCAT
>DASUMY010000183.1:0-10454 GCA_036277435.1 Sulfuricurvum sp. | reverse complement strand
CGCATTCCCAACTCTTTTTCATCAATCTCTTTTTGCGTGGCGCTGTAGCCGCTGCTGATCAACAAGGTAGCAGCCACCAAGCTGCTAAATAATTTTTTTGCTTTCATTCTTCATCCTTTGGTTGTTTTGTAAAACTTCGAATCGAAAACTTCAAGGCACTTTCCTGACAAACATCAACACATCTGCCGCAATTGGTGCACTCACCCATTACGACACTTTCACTGCTGCGATTGATCATATGCAGCACCTCTTTTTCAGGACACACGGTGATACAATCCCGGCAATCGGTGCATTTGGGCGCATCATGATAAACACGGATAAAAGAAAATTTCCCTAACAGTGAATACGTTGCCCCTAACGGGCATACATACCCGCACCATCCGTTTTCATGTACCAATAAATCAAATAAAAAGATCACGATCAGCGCGCCGCCGCCCATCCCCATACCGAAGATGAGCCCCCGATGGGCCATCGAAATCGGACTGATCAGTTCAAACGCTGCCACTCCCATCACGGCAGAGAGGATTAAACTCAATGCCAAAATCCAATAGCGCAGCGATCGACTCATGTAAAACCGTTTTTGCAATTCAGAGAGTTTGAACGTACGGCGTAACCACGCAGCCGCATCGGTAATCATATTAATCGGACAAACCCAACTGCAAAATGCCCGGCCGCCTACGATGGCATAGAATACCGACACAATCAGGGCCCCGATGATAATATCCATCCCTAAACTTGCCCCCGTCACGGCAATTTGCACTACCGCATAAGGGTCACTAAGGGGAATCGTGCCCAACAGCGTAGAGCTGCTTAGATTGCCTTGAAGGATCTTCCATCCCCACACATTGGCACCTACATAAAGAACCAGCAGCCCTATTTGAGTTAAACGACGAAAAAAGAGATAGCGATAATGTTTCATTACAATCCTCCTTCCTCATTCAGTGAATCAAGCGCACTCTTTTCACTGAGTTTTGTTTTAGTCATTTCGCCCTGAGCCCCTTCAAGCCGTTTTTCATCGCTTGGATCCCATCCTTTGATATAGTGATCTCCTACTTTGCCCATCGCTAAAGCTCTGGGCAGTATATGAATTGCCGCTATTTCGGTCACACAGGCATGTTCACACATACCGCATCCGGTACAGTAATTGACGTGAACGACAGGCTTTAGAAACGCATGTTTGCCCGTCCGATCATTTTTGGAGTGTTCGATCGTAATCGCCTCCCCCAAGAGAGGACAGGCACGATAACACGCATCACATTGAATCCCCCACGTAGCGATACAAGACCCCTCATCCACTACCGCCAATCCCATACGGGATTTATTGATGTCCAGCACGGCTTGATTTTTCACATAGCTGCTCACGGAAGGTTCGTTGAGTGCACCGCTTGGACATACGGGAACACAAGGGATATCGCTGCACATATAACACGGTATCGTACGAGGTGTAAAATAGGGTGTTCCCATCGGAAGATTATCACCTGGTTTTGCCAGCATGAGGGTATCGTAGGGACACGCTTCGACACACAAACCGCACTTGATACAATTTTTAATAAACTCCGCTTCGTCCAATGCCCCGGGAGGGCGCAAGACCAACGGCGCCGCTTTGACTTCCCCCACATAAGCGCTCCAGACCAAAGCCCCCATCGCGCTTAGCCCGATCCCCCTAGCAATAGAGAGGAGAAAACGGCGACGTTCATTAGGAGTTTCAGTTTTCATAACATTTACGCTTTATAGATTTTGACCGCACATTTTTTGTGGTCAACTTGCTTAGAAATCGGACAGGTATGATCCAAGCACACTTTATTGATAAAGACTTTTTCATCAAACCACGGGACAAACACGAGTCCGCGAGGCGGTCGGTTACGGCCGCGTGTTTCAACGTGCGCTTTTACTTTACCGCGACGGGATTCCACCCACACCATTTCTCCTCGTTTAACCCCGCGTTTTTCGGCATCGGATGGATGCATATAACACAATGCTTCAGGAACAGCACGATAAAGTTCAGGAACACGCATCGTCATCGTTCCGCTATGCCAGTGCTCAAGTACCCGGCCTGTGCAAAGCCAGATGTCATAGTTTGCATCCGGCACTTCAGTCGGCTCCATATACGGACGGAAGAAAATTTTCGCCTTATTGTCCAAATGGACTTTTTCCGGATTGGTAATCCCTTTTAGATTTCCTTGAGGAATCTCTTTAAACGCATGACCGTAGAACGCAAATGCTCCGTTAGCGGCTTTTTTTGCATACGGATCGTATTTGGCGTTATAGCGCCAGAACGTCTCTTTTCCATCAACAACCGGCCATTTCAAACCGCGCACGCGATGATAGGTATCGAAATCGGCATAATCATGCCCATGTCCATCCCCAAATTTACGATATTCTTCCCAGAGATATTTTTGAATAAAGAAACCGTATCCGTTAAAGACCTTGCCATCACTTCCGATTACTTTACGTTTATCGCCGGCCACTTCGGTATTTTGGAATCCTTTACCGACAGGATCCGGCCATTTGAACGCTTTTCCTCTCGCATTCGCAAAAAGCACTTCATACAAGGTAGTCGATTCTTTATACCCCATCGCTTTCGCTGCGGGTATCACACTTGGCAATCCGCCATCAAGCCCCGGAATTTTTTGCGCTCCCCACACTTCACCGATCGTAAAACGTTTAGAGAGTTCAACAAATTGCCACAAATCGGACATCGAGTGTCCCATAGGGGTAACTTGCTGACGCCAGTGCTGCGTCCGGCGCTCGGCATTTCCGTAGGCTCCCCATTTTTCATACATCATCGAGCTTGGTAAAATCAAATCGGATACTTTCGCCGAAATCCCCGGATAGCCATCCGACGTGACAATAAAATTATCCATGTTGCGCGCCGCTTTAATCCAATGTTCTGCATTTCCTGAATCTTGATACGGATTACAGACGCTGACCCACGCAAATTTCACTTTGCCGTCTTCAAGATCACGGTGAATTTGCATGAAGTGCGATCCGACTTTCGGATTGAGTGTCCCCTCCGGAAGAGCCCAGATTCCTTCTGCCATTTTTCGGTGTTTTGGATTGCTAACGACCATATCCGCAGGTAACCGGTGAGCGAACGTCCCCACTTCACGCGCTGTTCCGCATGCCGATGGCTGCCCTGTAAGAGAGAAGGCTCCATTTCCGGGCTTCGCTTGTTTTCCCAAAAGTAAATGGATCATATACGCTTGTTCATTGACCCATGTACCGCGTGTATGCTGATTGAATCCCATCGTCCAGAACGTCAAACATTTGCGTTTTTTCTCGATGTAGAGATCGGCCATTTTTTGAAGTTTCGCTTTGAAATCTTGAATGCTTTCATCCGGATCGCCTTTGGCAACATGGGCAACATAATCAAGCGTATACGGAGCAAGCCCTTTTTTGAACTCTTCGTACGAAATTTTCCAATGCTTATTCGGGTCCATCGTATTTTTCATCTCAAGCGTATCACCCGCTTTGTATCCCAAATACTCCAGACTCACCCCTTCGTCTTTCGTAAGGATCTTAGACTTTTGTTTCGCAGCCGTATCGAGTTCTTTTTTACCGTATTTGGGGTGATTGATATCTTCACGAAGACCGTATCCGATGTCTACAGGGCCTGTTGCAAACACAACGTTTTTGTTGACAAAATCCCAATCAATCGCTTCCTTATGATTGTAGACAATCTCACGGGCAATATAGTTATAAATCGCTAAATCGGTATTGGGCTTGAAGATAATCTCCACATCCGCCAAATCCATCGTTCGGTGTTTATACGTAGAGAGGACAACGACCTGAACTTTGTCCGGATTACTTAACTTGCGATCCGATACTCTCGACCATAAAATCGGATGCATCTCCGCCATGTTCGAGCCAAACGCCACAATCGTTTCGGCCAGCTCAATATCCTCATAACAGCCTGATGGCTCATCCGCACCAAAAACGTTCATGAATCCGGTCACGGCCGATGCCATACACAAACGGGCATTCGGATCGATATTATTGGTACGGAAACCCGCTTTCATCAGTTTAAGAGCCGCATGCCCCTCAATCGCTGTTTGCTGACCCGAACTGAACATCGCGATACCGGTAGGCCCTTTTTCTTTCAGCGCGATTTTGATGTGTTTTTCCATCTCATCAAAAGCACGTTTCCACGTAACGGTTTGAAATTTCCCGTGCTTATCAAATTCGCCCTTGGCGTTCATCCGAAGCAGCGGCTGATCCAAACGGTCTGCCCCGTACATAATCTTGGCGTTAAAGTACCCTTTGATACAGTTAAGACCGCGATTGACGGGTGCTAATGGGTCCCCTTTGACCGCGACGATACGATCATCTTTCGTCGCCATCATAATACCGCATCCCGTTCCGCAAAAACGGCATGCCGCTTTATCCCAACGCCAACCTGCTTGCCCCTGAGCTGCTGCAGCTTCAACTGAAGCGGGAACCGCCATGCCTATTGCAGTTGCTGCTGATGC
This sequence comes from Sulfuricurvum sp., assembly GCA_036277435.1. GTDB lineage: Bacteria > Campylobacterota > Campylobacteria > Campylobacterales > Sulfurimonadaceae > Sulfuricurvum. The sequence continues at coordinate 5,985 of DASUMY010000183.1, read as the reverse complement.
AGCCGCGGCGCTTTTTAAAAACTCTCTTCTATCCAATGACATTGAAGCCTCCTTGGTTAAATCATTTGCTGTTCGAACACTTAGGACGAATTCTTATGATTTTCTTATGCAATGAAATAACTCATGCACTTCAAACATTATAAAGAAATTAGAATAGAAAGGTTTTGACTTAGATCAAATGAAGAAGGATCGAACACCCTTAGGTGTTTCGAAGATTATGTGCCGCTTGAAGATTACTTTTGAGTTTTTTAAGACGCTGTGCCGTTTGATGAAGCTCCTCGCTTACTTGGATCATCACATCCTCGCTTTGCTCCAGCAGGGCTTCTGTCTCGGGAGTCGTTACCATTAAGTTGGCAGTGGCCGCTTCGCTTTTTTCCACCGCATCCGTAGCACTTTGCAATGTTTCTTCAACATTCTGCAAAAAGTATTCAATATGAGCGCATGCGATGTCAAGCTCATTGCTGCTTTTACCCCGTATCATTTCCTCTCCGCTGATTGCTTTTGAGTGCTCTAAAAATTGATCGAAATTACGTTGAATCTTCAGTGTCGTCCGTGCCATATACAAGATAACCCCAAACGAGATCAATGCTAAAAAGATTTGAATTCGATACGCTAAGAGCCGTTTCTCCATCATATAGGCTTCGTATTGAGAGACCGCTTTATCCATTAGCAGCAGCGTACGGTCACCGTTGTCATAGATGATTTTTAAATCATCAAGGTTCTGATCCCCTTGCAAATAGCGGTCAATCAACCCCCCCATCCGATTCCAATGCCCATGCACCTCCATCATCGTCTTTTCGATTTCTTCATTAGAAAACCCACGATATTCGGATGTTACCGTACTGAGCCGCTTGAAATTATGGTCAAACTCTTCTCTCGCCAACTGAAGCTTCTCAAATGCACCCTCTTCGTCAACCAGAAGACGGTGCAGTTCCAAAACCGTTCGCTGGGAAAGCATCCGCTGTTTTCCGGCGATATTAATGACTTTCGCATCAAATTTTTGGTCCATATTGAGCCAAATATCAACCATAATAATGGTAATGAGATTGAGCGACAAAATAGCGACGATCCATCGCACTTTAGTGGTAATGGATTGCATTAAACCCCCTCTTTAAAATAACGTGTTAATTCATCCCGTTTTAACACAACGGTTTTGTGATCCTCTTCAACAATCAGTCCCAATCGGATAAATTTTGACAATACCCGGGATAACGTAGCGGGCTGTATGTTGAGCCGATACGATATCTCTTGTTTTTTTAGACTGTTGTATAGCTCGAGATAATCATAAAGCATCTTTGCCACTTTTGCCGTGACATCGTACACCATCCCCATATTAATCGTACACTCAATCAGCTGTTTTTGATCGGCGAGTAGATTAACCAAATGTGTCAGCAGCAAAATATCCGTTTTCACGACCTCTTTAAAAATTTTCAGATCACACGACACGACACGGCTTGGGAGCAAAAATTCGACATTGCTAAAACAACTCACACGATCACAATCCAACGAACCGATGTTGGTAAGCAAAGCTTGATTTTTCAGGGTATAGAGAAAAACTTCCGTATCAAAACGATCCACTTTATAAAATTTAACTTCCCCCTCCGCAAGGAAATAAACACGATTGATATCATCTTCCTCATATACCATCACATCCGATGTTTCATACGCTTTGAGCTTGGCGCTGGGTGAAAGCAATGCCAGTTTTTCAGGATCACACCCCTTGAAAAAATCAAGCTGTTCTAAAATCAATGCCATATTTCCCCTTTGAGGTGATGTGAATTTTTATCATATCACAACGTATTCATTCGATGGTTGATGCACATCAAGACAATACTTTATGGCATAGGTTACCATAAGATATCCATAACAAAGAAGGTCATTATGCTGCGTGACTCCTATAACCGTGAAGTCAATTATCTTAGAGTATCCGTCACCGAGCGGTGTAATTTTCGGTGTCGCTACTGCATGAGCGAAAAACCGTTTAGCTGGGTACCCAAAGAAAACCTCCTAAGCTATGAAGAACTCTTCGCCTTTATCAAAATCGGTATCGATAGCGGTATTCGCAAAATCCGTATCACAGGCGGAGAACCCACCACGAGAGAAAATCTCGATGAACTCGTTGGGATGATTTCTGCGTATGATCCCGAGGTTGATATCGGGCTGACAACCAACGGTTTTTTACTCCCTGCCATGGCAGACAAACTGAAACATGCGGGATTGAAACGGGTGAATATCTCTCTTGACTCACTGCAGAGGGAAACCCTTCACTACATTGCTCAAAAAGATGTCCTAGAGCATGTCCTTTCGGGGATAGAATCGGCGATCAATGCCGGTCTCTTCGTCAAAATAAACAGCGTTATTTTACGCGGTATCAATGATCATGAAATTACCGCCCTTTTTGACTATGCGCAAAACATCGGGGCCCAGATACGCTACATTGAATACATGGAAAATATCCATGCCTCAGACGGAATCCAAGGGCTTTCAAGCCACGAAATCCTCTCAGAACTCTCCAAAACCTATTCGTTCTCTCGTATCGCCAACGAAAAAAGCGGTCCCGCCAATCTGTATGAAACCTCCGCAGGTTATCGCTTTGGAACTATAGAGCCGCACCGTCACGATTTTTGTGCAACCTGTGATCGGCTTCGTCTGAGTGCAGAGGGAGATTTGATAGGATGTTTGTATTTTGAGGGGGCAAAAAACATCAAAGAAGCGATTCGCGAGGGGAATGAAAAAGAAGCCTATGCTATTTTAACCGACGTTGTAAACAATAAACCCGAAAAAAATTTATGGGGGATTGATAATAGTGAAATTTCGCAAAGAGCATTTTATCATACGGGAGGGTGAAAAATTTCAAAAGGGGTATGGCGGACAGCTAGGGATTCGAACCCTAGAAAGGTTGCCCTTTACACGCGTTCCAGGCGTGCGCCTTCGACCACTCGGCCAGCTGTCCATTGAGGGAACGGCATTATAGTGTATTCAAACTTAATTCCGAAATCTTGTCTGCAGTGACCTGGGATTCGTCACCCCCTCATCCGAACCAGTATCCCTCACCCACAGGTAAAAAAAGAGGATCAGCAGCACTGCGGCACACACTTCATACCCAATCGCCCAAATCACAAAATACGACGACAGATTAAACTCTAAAAAATACTCATAGCTGGTTCGGGCAATAAAGACAAATAAAAAGGAAAGCCCCACCAAGTACGGGAGAATAAGAAGGTAGATGAAAAGCATAACCCCCTCATATCCCTCACGCGCGATGATAAAATCACGGTAGTCAAAGTCTCGTTGGAGAAACGCCGCTTTTTCCCGGCGAATCTTCTCCCCTTTCTTTTGGTACTCTTTGATACTCTCACCGCTGTTATCCGAAATTAATGAAGAGCGATTTGGGTTATTTTCGTTGCGATTCATCTCATCCTCTCCCTTTTACTGTATCATCCCATATTGTATTGCTATAGCCACAATAAAGATCACTATAAAATATATTACCACTTTTTATACAAAATAGCCACTTTTTATCGCATATCGGGTGAAACCGTTCTATTCTGCCCCAGGGCATTGTATAATTTGAGAATTATCAGAACCTATTTTCAAAAGGCTCCCATGCGTCCCGAACAACGTTTTTTTGATATCAGTGATGATTTCCGCTCTCCCTATGCCCGTGACCGTGATCGCATCATCCATTCCGGAAGCTTCCGCCGGCTTGAATACAAAACCCAAGTGTTTCTCAACTCCCAGGGCGATTTTTTTCGCACACGCCTCACCCACAGCATCGAAGTAAGCCAAATCGCCCGTTCGATCAGTTCTCACTTAGGACTTCAAGAATCACTGGCCGAATCAATCGCCCTCGCTCACGATCTGGGGCATACGCCGTTTGGCCATATCGGCGGCGATACGCTGGATGAGTGTTTGAAAAAAGAGGGCTTTGCAAACGGCTTCGAACATAATTTTCAAAGTTTTCGGGTCGTCACGAAACTCGAACAGCGTTATAAAGCGTTTTTAGGTCTCAATCTCACCTATGCCACGCTGGAGGGGATTTTAAAACACTCCTACCCCTATAACAAAACGTTTTTACCCGACCGTGTTCGTGATGCGTTTGCGCTGGATACCCATCCCAGTATCGAAGCGATGATTGTCGATCGCGCCGATGAGATCGCCTACATCAGTCACGATATTGACGACGGGGTCGCATCAGGACTTATCACGTTTGATACCCTGAAATCGAGCGAGCTGATTCAAACAATCCTGCAAAAAGTGTATGATGAGGGGATACATGAGGATGAAGACGAGATGTTCCGCTACCGGTTCAGTTCCCATCTCATCAACCATCTCGTCTATTCACTGCTGGAATACTCCAAAGACAAAGTCGATAACTCGAAAGTGTTAGCTTCCGCTATCCCCTCGTCCGAAGCGATTCCGATCGGATTTACCAAAGAACTCGAAACCCAGATCAAAAAACTCAAAAAGCTCCTCTTTCAAGAGCTCTATCAGCACAAACACATTGTTCGTAAAATGTTTGCCGGCCAACAGGCCATTATCGGTCTGTACAACGCGCTTATGGAACAGCCGAAAATGCTCCCCCGTTATTATCTTCAACAGCTGGATACCCGCAACAAACATCGTGTTATCAGCGACTATATCGCCAGTATGTCCGATCGGTATGCGATGAAACTCTATAACGAATTGTACGGGAGAGAGGGGTAAATGAGGTTTTTATCCCAATGAGGAACATAGCGATAATCGGCGGAGGGGCGAGCGGTCTCATGGCGGCATTGACCGCAGCGCGTTCAGGGGCACACGTTACGATCTATGAGCACAACCAAAGTGTCGGAAAAAAAATTTTAGCCTCCGGAAACGGGCGCTGCAACATCATCAATACCACCGCTTCAGCCGATGACTACGTTGGCGCAGATCCCCATTTTGTAGAGTACGCCCTCAAACAGCTCCCCTTTGCAGCGTTTGAATCCTTCTGCCACTCCATCGGCTTCTTGCTGGATATCAAAGAGGACGGACGATGCTATCCGTTCTCTAACGAAGCGAAATCGGTGGTATTGGCGTTTAAAACGGCCGTATTGGATGCGGGGGTCACCATCCTCACCGAAAAAAAGGTAACGGCCCTCTCTAAAACCAAGAACCGATTCCTCGTTGAATCGGATCAGGAGAAGAGACATTACGACAAGGTGCTGATCGCAACGGGTTCCGAAGCCGCGCCGCAGCTGGGTGCCTGTGATGATGGCTATCGGTTTGCACGGGGATTCGGGCATGAGATTCTCCCCACCTACCCCTCTTTGGTGCAGCTGCATCTCACCTCCAAAATCCACCACAAAATGGCGGGGGTAAAAACACATGCACACGTGACCCTCCTGATCGATGGGAAATCAAAAGGAAAAACAGAAGGCGACATCCTGTTCGCCAGTTACGGTATCTCGGGGTTGGCCATATTGGATATCAGCCAAAAAGCGTCGTTTGCCCTGATGAAAAAACAGCGGGTTGCCATCACCCTCAATCTCCTCCCCCACTATGATCCCCTGACGCTGAATGATGTTCTGATGCGGCTGTTTGCCTCGGTCCCCCATTACTCTGCGGAAACGCTCCTCTGCGGGTTGTTACCTGCCAAAACCGTCCCCTATCTTTTGGGGGATGCCGCTATTTCTCCCACGAAATCGGTTTCGGCACTCACCGCCAAAGAGATCCATCAGCTCATTCATATGATCCAAAACTGGAAATTTGAGGTCAGCGATACCCATGGGTTTAAACATGCCGAAGTGAGCGGCGGCGGTGTCAGTACGGCACAGATAAACAACAAAACGATGGAATCAAAACATGTAGAAGGGCTTTATTTTGCAGGTGAAGTGCTCGATATCGTAGGACGACGCGGCGGCTATAATTTTAATTTTGCATGGGCTAGCGGAATGATTGCGGGAAAAGAGATGGCGAAATAATGTTATTTTTCTTTTCTTTTTCATAAGAAAAGAAACAAAA
>DASUMY010000182.1:0-10652 GCA_036277435.1 Sulfuricurvum sp. | reverse complement strand
TCTTAAAAAGCTTCCTCACTTGCTGATTGCGGGAACCACCGGAAGCGGTAAAAGTGTCGGTATCAATGCCATGATTTTGAGTCTTTTGTATAAAAATTCGCCTGATCAGCTCAAACTACTGATGATCGATCCGAAAATGCTAGAATTTTCTATCTATAATGATATCCCGCACCTTTTAACGCCTGTCATAACGAAACCTAAAGAAGCCATCTCTGCACTCAACAACATGGTTTATGAGATGGAACGCCGCTATCAGCTAATGAGTGAAACCCGCACCAAAAATATTGAAAACTTCAACGAAAAAGCCAAACAGGAAAAACGTGATCCGCTCCCTTATATTGTGGTTATCATTGATGAGCTTGCCGATTTGATGATGACCAGCGGCAAAGATGTCGAATATTCCATCGCCCGTCTTGCACAAATGGCGCGAGCAAGCGGCATACATCTCATCGTAGCGACCCAACGTCCAAGCGTTGATGTCGTTACGGGTCTTATTAAGGCCAACCTCCCTTCCCGCATCAGTTACAAAGTAGGACAAAAAATTGACAGTAAAATCATCCTTGACGGTATGGGTGCCGAATCCCTATTGGGACGCGGCGATATGCTGTTCACCCCTCCAGGGATGAGCGGTCTGGTACGTTTACATGCTCCATGGAGCACTGAAAGTGAAATTGAAAAAATCGTTGATTTTCTCAAAGCACAGCGTGAACCTGAATACGATCGCCGCTTTCTACGTGATAAAGAAGAAATTATCCGTGATGGCGGTGCTAACGGAAGTGGAGATGAACCGCTTGATGAGCTGTATGAAGAGGCGAAAAACATTATTTTTACGGAGCAAAAAACCTCCATCAGCTATCTGCAGCGGAGACTGCAAATCGGATATAACCGTTCTGCCCGCCTTATCGAGCAACTTGAGCAAAACGGCATATTGTCTGCTCCCAATGCCAAAGGAAATCGTGACATCCTTGTTGAGTAAAATTCCAGAACAAAGCAATGTTACATAAATACACGTTTTGAACAATTTTGATTAAAACTATTGTTTAAATTCGTAACACTTCTAAAAATCCTTTCGACTCTTCTGTTATAATCGTTCAAAATTTTTAGGACTGGAGTCACCATGGCTTTTATGGACGAATACAAAGCACACGTTGCAGAACGTGCCGAACAGGGCATCCCCCCATTTCCTCTTACAAAAGAACAAGTAACTGAACTTGTCGAGTTGATCAAGCTTGAAAAAAGCAAAAACGCAGAACTTGTTACCATGCTTGCAGAGCGTGTTAATCCAGGTGTTGATGACGGAGCACATGTTAAAGCAGCATTTTTGCACCAAGTGGTTCAGGGTGATGTAAAAGCATTTTTGGCAGATGCCAGCGATATCAATAGCACTGATCATCAAAAAGCGGCTATCAAAATTCTTGGCAAAATGGTAGGAGGATACAACGTTAAACCTCTTATCGATGCCCTCTCTATTGATGCTTTGGCTCAAGATGCAGCTAATGAGCTCAAACACACCCTTCTCGTATACGATGCGTTTAACGACATCGTTGAGCTGTCCAAAACAAACTCTTTTGCTAAAGAAGTACTCCAATCATGGGCAGATGCCGAATGGTTTACCAGCAAAAAACCTCTTGCTGAAAAATTCAGCGTTGTAGTGTTCAAATTCCCTGGCGAAACCAATACCGATGACCTTTCACCGGCAAGTGCGGCGTTTACCCGTTCAGACATACCTCTTCACGCAACAACAATGTTGAGTGCAAAAATGCCTGAAGGTATCGCCAAGATTGCTGAGTTGAAAGAAAAAGGGATGCAAATCGCCTATGTCGGTGACGTTGTCGGAACCGGTTCAAGCCGTAAATCGGCTGCGAACTCCGTTCAATGGCACATGGGTGATGATATTCCGGGTATCCCTAATAAACGTACAGGCGGTGTTGTCATCGGTAGTATTATTGCTCCGATATTCTTTGCTACGTGTGAAGATTCAGGCGCATTACCGATCGAAGCCGATGTTGGCCAAATGGAAACCGGTGATGTTCTCGATATCGATACAAAAGCGGGAACGATTACTAAGAACGGTACTCAAATCGCCACTTTCTCTCTTCGCCCCAATACCATCGAAGACGAAGTTCGTGCAGGCGGACGTATCCCTCTTATTATCGGTCGCGGTTTAACAGCAAAAGCACGTACTGCTCTTGGCATGGCTCCTGCAACCATTTTCGCAACACCTATCCAACCTGCTGATACAGGCAAAGGATACACTCTTGCACAGAAAATGGTGGGTAAAGCTTGCGGCATGAAAGGTGTACGTCCTGGTATGTACGTCGAGCCAATGACAAGCACCGTAGGAAGCCAAGATACTACCGGACCAATGACGCGTGATGAGATCAAAGAGCTTTCAGCTCTGGGCTTTTCAGCTGACTTCGTTTTACAATCTTTCTGTCACACAGCGGCATATCCGAAACCTTCTGACGTAAAACTGCACGCTACGTTGCCAGCATTTATCAGTTCACGCAGCGGTGTTGCGCTTCGCCCTGCTGATGGTGTTATTCACAGCTGGTTGAATCGTATGGTTCTGCCGGATACAGTCGGAACCGGTGGCGACAGCCATACTCGTTTCCCGATCGGTATCAGTTTCCCTGCAGGTTCAGGTCTCGTTGCATTTGCCGGAGTAACCGGTGCAATGCCTCTAGAAATGCCGGAATCGGTATTGGTTCGCTTCAAAGGTGATTTACAGCCGGGTATCACTCTTCGTGACCTTGTTAACGCAATCCCTTACTATGCCATCAAACAAGGGCTATTAACAGTTGAGAAAAAAGGGAAGAAAAACATTTTCAACGGACGTGTTTTAGAGATCGAAGGTCTTCCAAACATGAAAGTAGAACAAGCGTTTGAACTTTCCGATGCATCTGCAGAGCGTTCAGCTGCTGCATGTACCGTTCACCTTAACAAAGAACCGGTTATCGAATACCTAAAATCAAACGTTGCGTTGATCGAAGCGATGATCGCAGACGGATACGAAGATGCTCGCACACTGCAGCGCCGTGCCGATAAAATGAAAGAGTGGTTGGCTAACCCGTCATTGATGGAGCCGGATGCGGATGCAGAATATGCGGCAATCATTGAAATCGATCTCAACGAAGTTAAAGAGCCGATTCTTGCGTGTCCGAATGACCCGGACAACGTCAAATTGCTCAGCGAAGTTGCAGGTGAGAAAATTGATGAAGTATTCCTCGGAAGCTGTATGACCAATATCGGTCACTATCGTGCTGCCGGTGAAGTAATGCGCGGTGAAGGCAAAATTGCCGTTGAAAAATTCTGGATCGTTCCGCCTACACGTATGGATGAGCAGCAATTGATCAACGAAGGGTATTATGACGTTTACAAAGATATCGCTGCGACAACCGAAGTTCCGGGATGTTCACTCTGTATGGGGAACCAAGCGTCAAGCCGTGAAGGTTCAACCGTATTCTCGACTTCTACACGTAACTTCGACAACCGTCTTGGAAAAGGAACTCAAGTTTACCTCGGTTCTGCAGAACTTGCATCGGTATGTGCGAAACTCGGACGTATTCCGACCGTATCAGAATACATGAGCATCGTTCCAGAAAAATTGGCGGGTAAAGCGGATGATGTTTACAAATATCTCAACTTTAACGAAATCAGCAATTACCACCTTGAAGCGCGTAATGTTGCTGAAGAGAAATACGGCGTAACCATCAAAGCCGTATAATTCTCCCCTCTTTCCACACCCATATCTTGGGTGTGCTATAATCACGTATCTACTTACCAAAGAACACCATGTCCTCTTTTGAATCTATATCACTGCGTGAACCATTGCAAACTGCTGTAAAACGCCTAAATTTCACCTCAATGACCCCTATTCAGGCCTCTTCATTGCCTATAATTCTAGAAGGCAAAGACATAATCGCTCAAGCGTCAACAGGAAGTGGCAAAACATTGGCATTTACTTTAGGAATTTTGCAAAAAATAAATCCTAAATTTTTCGCCGTTCAATCGCTCGTTTTATGCCCGACACGCGAACTTGCTGAACAAGTGGCAAAAGTCATACGCTCCTGCGCCTCCGAAATCGGGAACATCAAACTGCTAACGTTATGCGGCGGTGTCCCAATGAAAGCACAAAGGCATTCCCTGACCCATGGAGCCCATATTGTTGTCGGTACTCCCGGGCGTGTATTAAAACTTCTAACCATAAACGATTTAGATTTGACATCATGCACCATTGCGGTGTTAGACGAAGCGGATCAGATGGTGGATATGGGGTTTATTGAAGATATTGAAGCCATATTCGGCTACCTTCCCTCCCCCAGACAAAATTTATTGTTTTCAGCTACCTATCCGGAATCCATACAGAAGCTCTCTTCTTCTCTCACTCAAAATGCTGTTTTTCTTAAAACACATTCCGGCGAAGCGAAACCTTCCATTACAGAAATAGCCTATCTGGTCAATGACAAAACGATAGCGTTGCATTCATTAATCCATCATCACCATATCAACAATGCAATTATTTTTTGCAACACCAAAGCAGTTGCTTCTGAATTGTGCGACACGCTCAACTATGCCGGCATTCATGCCATTGCACTGCACGGAGACATGGAGCAATTTGACCGCAACGAAGCCATTATCCAATTTCGTAACGGAAGTGCCCCTTTTCTCATAGCAACCGATGTCGCTGGACGCGGTATCGATATCGAAGGGCTGGATGCTATTATCAACTATGATGTCCCTCAGCAGCTTGATCGCTACATTCATAGAATCGGCCGTACAGGACGTGCCGGTATGGAAGGGACCGCAATAACCTTGGTGAGTCCTCATCAACGCGAATCATTCTATGGTTTAGGCCGCGATATTGAGCCCATAGAATTGCCAAGAATAGATACGAAAAACGGCATCACCACTGCAATGAGAACGATTAGTATTGATGCCGGAAAAAAAGAAAAATTGCGTGCCGGAGATATCGTCGGAGCATTGATTCATGAATGCAATCTTACCAAAGAACAAATCGGTAAAATAGATCAGCTCGATCATTTGAGCTATGTCGCCCTGCCCAGAGAAATATGCGAAAAGTGCTACACCGTATTGAGCAAAGCCAATGTAAAAGGGAAGCGTTACCGTATGTGGCTGTTAGGTTAAAGGGGAATGGTTATTTTTTTGAAAAATAACCTTGCAGAATCTGTTTTCCGAGTTCAACTCCCGGTTGGTCATAGGTATTTATCTCTAACAACGCCCCGGCCAATGAGGTTAAAAGCTCATAATAGAGTATCATTTCTCCTACCGATTCCTCATCAATGCGTTCCCATGCAATTTCATCCACACTGACACCGCTTTCCAGTACACTTTGCATCGTAGCATGACATTGCGCATTGATCAATGCATTAAAAGATTGACCGTTCACAAAATCACTTTTTTCCAAGTATGGCAAAGAGATATCCGGAATCATCAATTCATCTTCGGAATTTTTAATATACATAAAAGTAACGGTTTTATTGAGCGGCCCTTCAATAATCAGCTGTAAAAATGAGTGTTGATCAACAGAGCCTATGAGTGAGATAGGAGTCAACCCAACCCGTTCTCCTCTGCGGTTACGTTTGCCCAACGATTCACCCCAAAGCTGTACGATCCATTTTCCAAACTCTTCAAAAGTGTCCGAATAGGAGAATAGAACATTAATCGGATATTGCTTGCTGTGCATCACACAATAGGTCGCTTTTTGAAGAAGATGATCTTCTTTTCGTTGCCAAAATCTCTGGGAAAATGCATTGGCACCTTCTAACAATCTGACAACATCAAAACCAGCAAGGGTCAGCGGAACCATACCTACGGCGCTCAAAACCGAAAATCGTCCGCCGACATTAGAGGGGATAACAAAACGTTTCAATCCATAATGATCCGCAAACTGGGAGAGAGATGACCCTTCATCGCTAACAATGACAATTTGTTTTGAGTTTTCTAATTCAATATTAAATGTATAAATCAGCCGTTTAAAAATCGATAAGGTTTCAACCGTGCTACCGGATTTGGAGATCATAACAAATAATGTTTTTGCGACATCAATCCGTGATAGTTCTGCTGTGATACTAATCGGATCTGAATTTTCTAAATAGATAATTTTTTTAGCATGAGGAGTTTTAGGACGCAGTAGACGATCAATCGCTTTAATCCCAAGCGATGAACCGCCGATACCGACTACGGCGATAGTATCAATGTAAACCGTCGTGTGCAATAAGGTTGATTGTATATGAGAACACAACGGAATTGACTCACTGGGTAAATTATAGTACCCGACAGCGCCGCTTTCATGCTCATGCTTTACCGCTTCGAAAGCTTTTTCTAGCGTGAACGGGTCTAATGATTTTGTATCAAAATACCCTTGGTAATGTGGCATTAGTTCTTACCGATAAGAACCGTCATATCGACTAAACGGCTGCTATAGCCCCACTCGTTATCATACCATGCCAATACTTTTACCGTATTGCCATTGACAACACTGGTCATATCCGGAACATACGTTGCACTGTAAGTGGAACCGATAAAATCGCATGAAACTCTTTTATCATTGTCTACTTCAATCAATCCTTTAAACGAACCGGAAGCCGCCGCATTAAACGCAGCATGGATATCTTCTTTGGTAACATTCTTGGCTAAATTCACCGTCAAATCGACAACCGAAACATCCGGAGTCGGCACACGCATCGCATACCCGTTAAGCTTGCCTAAGAGCTGTGGCATGACTTTGCCAATGGCTTTTGCGGCACCCGTAGAGGTCGGTATCATATTCAGTGCGGCAGCACGAGCACGACGTGGATCTTTTGCATGCTTTACATCCAGGATATTTTGATCATTGGTATACGAATGGATCGTTGTCATTAATCCATTCTCAATACCGAATGCATCATCAAGAACTTTACAAATAGGTCCTAAACAATTCGTCGTGCAGCTCGCGTTGGAAATAATCGCTTCCCCTTTATAGCTATCCGAGTTAACGCCATACACATACGTAGCCGTATCGTCTTTTGCAGGTGAAGACATGATCACTTTTTTGACACCGTTTTTGAGATGTTTGCTTGCGCTTGCTTCATCTAAAAACACACCGGTACATTCGATAACCACTTCGGCGCCCGTAGAGCCGAAATCAACTTTATCAATATCACGTTCACGAAACATCGTAACGTTTTTTCCGGCGATAGCAATCGTATTATCGTCAATAACTTTGGCATCAATTCCGCGATGAACGCTGTCGAATTTCAACAAATACTCAAGCATCTCAGGTTTGGCTGTGGTATTAAGAGCAACCAATTCAATGTCGTTGCGCTGTGCAATTATCTTAGCCACGATAATTCCAATTCTTCCTGTACCATTAATTGCCACTTTTAGTGCCATAGAGTCTCCTGACTGTCGTAAAGATGTAATGTAAATAAAAGCGATTTTAACTAAAAAAGTCTGAAAGAGGGATAAGCGAGCAAGTGCCTCAAGGAAGAGGCAGCGAGGTTTAGTAACTGTACGTAACGGTTACCGGGATTTTTTTCAGCGGTTGATCGCTTTCAACACTAAATTCCTGACCTTTAACTTTAGCGACATTAACATATCCGGTAAGAACTTTGCGTGATTTTGTTGTATATACTGTTTCGCATTTGCGAACAACATTATAGGATGAACTTGCCGGCGTATTGTATTTACTACCCACATTTTGCCCCGCCAACGTACCCAATACAGCACCCGCAACGGTAGCGGCTGTTTTACCTTTACCGCCTCCCACTTGATGCCCTAGAACACCTCCGATGGCACCCCCGGCAACTGCACCGATAACATCTGCATTCTGTGTTCCGCTTTGAACAGGCTCTTTGACGTCGTAACATTTTTCAGAGGGAACATCCTCAGTGACTACATCATATACCGGTGTTGAACGGATGACGGGAACATACTCTGTCATTGAAAAACTTTCCGCATGTGCGGCAACGCTTCCAAGAAGCAACGATGCCAATAAATAAGAAATTGTATATTTTGACATTAGGTAAATCCTTTTTTTAATAATATGAACATTATAGAAAAAAATCGTTAATAAATAGTGAATTATTGCGGATACAACAAGGTGTTGATTTTTTCGTATAAATCCAATATTTCACTTTTTTTCTCAAAAAAGCTATTTTTATTGGCAATAAGATGCGTAGAAGATTCCATAATCGTCTCTACGACTTCCAGCCCGTTTTGTTTCATGGTACTGCCGGTTTCCACAACATCAACAATCATATCGGCAAGTCCGACCAACGGTGCGAGCTCAATCGAGCCATAGAGCTTGATAATATCAGCCGCAACCGCACGTTCGGCAAAATAGCGCTTCGTGATATTGACCATTTTTGTAGCCACTTTAATCTCACATTTTGTGAAATCAGGTTTTTCTCCTGCTCTCATACCGATAGCAATCCGGCATTTTCCTTTTTGGAGATCAAGAAGACGAATAACATCCAGTCCTTGTTCTTCCAACGTATCTAGACCTACAACCCCGATATCGGCAGCTTGGTGATAGACATAGGTAGCCACATCTTGATTGCGCACCAATAAAAATTTAAAATTTTCCGTTTGTAAAATTAATTTTCGATCATCAAATTTAAAAGAACTTCCGAAAATTGATTCAAAAATTTCTAATGTCTCTTCGGCAATTCGCCCTTTGGGCAGTGCGACACTTAGCATACTTTACCTTTTTCGATTAACTTTTGCATCCCTTTAAAGATCAAGGAACGATCCACAACCGCTTCTTCTATGAATGAAGAGAGCACCTCTGCATCGCCTCCCGTTACATAGATAGGTCTGCCTAGGCTCTTGATCTCATGAATCAAAGGGGCCAGAAAACCTACTGTAATCGCATCAGGGGTATTTTTCGCCATTTTATCTAAATCAACCTCAAAGTTAAATGACACTGAAAGTGCCGGGGACAATCGCGCATACGCTTCTTGGGCCGCACGCACTCCTAATGCTATAAATCCACCTTGAAATTTTCCGTCATGTACTCTATCAACCGTAATAGCGCTTCCGGCATCTACAATCACGCCATCACGAACCGCTTCACACACCATAATGCGATCAATTCCCATGGTCGGGTAATAGTTATCCCATTCAATCAATGATGATATATTAATCCAATTTTCCAACCCGTTGAGCGTGGATTCGAATTTAGCATTGACACAAATATAATAGACGATTTCGGTCAATCCGGATGGCGCAAACTCATCTATACCCTGCTTCGAACATTCACCATGAATATACCAATCGACGGAAGTATTTCCAATATCACATAATATCATTACAACTCCTTGCCATAGGATGACATTCCAGTACCGTTGCATGCAGATGATGCTTTTGTACATGCGTATAAATTTGTGTCGTAAGCAGTGATGCGTGCCCTAACAGTTCCTGTACTACGCGTAAATCGGCACCGCCTAAGATTAATCCCGTTGCATAGGAATGACGTAACGCATGCGGAGAGACACCTAAATATTTTTGACTGATTTTAAAAGCCGAAATACGACTTAAAGCTTCACCCCGGTAATTAAGCCATAGAGACTTTCCTCTAAAGGGTTGTGTATGTTGATACTCTCGTAATGCGTGAAGCGCTTCACTGGCAATGGGAATATAACGTTCTTTTTCCCCTTTTCCATGCCGTACGCGAATCCAATCGCCTTGAATATCTTCTTCTCTCGTTTCCAAACATTCGCTGATACGCATCCCTGTCGCATACAAAAATAACAAAAGCGCGTAATCACGCTGTCCTATCCAGTCACTGCGATCGATCTGATGTAAGGAATCGATAATCGATTCATACGGCATATATTTGGGTAATTTTTTTGGGAGTTTGGAGAGTGAAAACTTATCTGTCTTCGCAACATACTGCTGAGTATGGCAGAAATGCAAAAAAGAGTTGATAGCCGATAACTTCCGATTCAACGTCCGTTTATTTTCGATAAAAGAAAGGAGATTAAAAATGGAAGCGGAATCCAGCTGAATGAGTGATTTATCGGCAAGCGTTTCGATCTCAACCAAATCATGTCGATAGGCATCGACTGTTTTTGGACTTAAAGATCGAATGATCGCGATGTATTCTAAAAAGGCCTCAAGCTCTTTTGACATTACTTGACAGTGATGTACCGATCATCAAAATAAAATTGTCCGTCACCGACAAAAACTTTGTCATGATCCATGTCAATATCATAGATGTCATAGGAGAGGAGATTTTTTGTCAATGCTATCATATACCCCTCTTGCTCCAATACATAAACACGGTCATTTTGAACGCTTATACCGACAAAATGGGCAAACGGAAATTTTTGTTTCCCTTTGAACTGTAAGGACGGACTTAAAGCAATAACTTCACCCTGTTTCGTTGTAATCCAAATCCCTTCATTCGTATACGCTATATCGCGAATTTCATATTTTTCACGGCTCTCTTTTTGTGAAAGCGCCAATAGGGTATTTCCAGTCGATGCCACCATATTATTGTCAATGACATTCAGATACGTCACATTATTAAAATACTCTTCCGAACTGACGATGATCGAACGCAAGAGTTGTTTAGTGGCAACATTGACGATGACAACTTTTCCATCCAATCCCAAGAAAAGCACTAAGTCTTTTAAAAAATAAGG
>DASUMY010000181.1:0-16965 GCA_036277435.1 Sulfuricurvum sp. | reverse complement strand
CGCATGCTCAGTAGATTGTGAACAGCTTGGGCAATATCGGAAGCAAAAAGTTTTGTATCCTCTTGTACCCCTACGCTAAAGCGTAATGATTCAAAAAACGGCGTATCGGTCATGTCGGGATTGATCGTTACGACCCCAACCCCGCTGCCTCTCACCTCTTCAAACAAACTATGTCCAAAGGCTCTGAGCCCTGCTTTCGTCGCGCTGTACACGGCGGAGAATTTCGAATGACGGGTCGCTTCGATAGAGGTGATATTGATGATCGTTCCTTGCGTCGCTTTGAGGGGACGCAATAACACGTTGGTTAGAAGAAGAGGTGCTGTGAGGTTCAGGGCAATCATCTCGGTGACCGTTTGAGTAGAGAGCTCTTCATGCGGCTCGAATCTTCCAAAGCCGGCGGCATTAATGAGAAGAACAAGATCGTTTATATTTAAGAGCTCCGAAGCCGCGGCTTCAATCGAGCGTACCTGACTGAGGTCGCATGCCAGGTGTCTGAATTGGTGATGGTGAATCGTTCCTCTTCGTCTGCTTAACCCGATGACGCTATACCCTTCATCAAGCAGCATAAGGGCAATGGCCTCTCCGATACCGCTGCTGCTGCCTGTTACGATTGCCGTTGCCATGATCGTATCCTTTTTTCATTGAGGTAGGGGGTGAGTTTTGCTAACAGGGTTTCTAAAATATGCTGTTCGATGGTTTCGGAATAGGTTGCTGTTTCATCGCGTACGTCATAGGGGTAAAAGGCTATATCGCTGCGGCGCAGTTTTTTCAAGCTGCGCAGATGCGATGTACTCATTCGAAAGCTTCCCAAGGTAAGCTGCTCAATGCTTGAGGGGTCAATGTGGTGAAAAAGAGTGTCGATGAGGTTGCAATAGAGTCTCTCAAAATCCTTTGTATAGATGACGGGATCGATGCAAATCCGAACTTTCCACCCCTTTTCTATCGCCTCTTTGGCCGCTTTGATCCGTTTCTCCAGCGAAGGGGTGTCATGTTCGTACGCATCGATAATCGCTTGTGGCGATAGGGTCCATGCGAGGGTAAAGCGTTCATTCGGTACAAGGGATTTTAGAGGTTTGAAATTTGCACTTTTAGTCCGAATTTCGAGATGCAGGTTTGGCTGGGTTTGGGCAAACTCAAGCCATGAGCGTGTTTGATGCGTGAGTGATTCGATGGCGAGGGTATCGGTATCGTACGAGGTGGCAACGAGCGTATTTTTCTCTAAATAGGGGAGCAGCTCCGTGAAGGCATCGTTCAAGTTGACAAATAACACGGTGTTAGCGCTGGGATAAAGCCCTTGCAAGTAGCAGTAGTCGCAATCATACAAACACCCCATAACACTCGAGGCATAAAAAAACTGCTCAAATCCGAATCCGTCGCTGTATTGGCTTCCTTCATGCAGAAACTTTCCTTCTTTATGGGCGAGTATCAGTTTTTTGGCACTACTTTGGGCTGCGAAACTTTGAGCGGAACGGTTGAATACCTCTTTATAATGGTCGATTTCGATAATAGACGATGTGGCAAATTTGTCCATAATTTTACGGCTCTGCGGGTGATGCAGCACCTTTTTTTCGACATAGAGATGCGAAAAGAGTTTAGGCATAGAGTGCGGCGAGGGTTCGTTCATGCAATCGGTTCCTTTCGCGTTTGGATGAGGGATGTGATTCATATTCTATAGGGAGCGGTTTATGGGGTGACGTTAGCCGAAAATAGCAGAGGGCATCATTGAGCGCATCTCCTTGGCTTTTGGTGAAGAGTGTTTTAAACCGGGTGATCTGTATGCTCTCTTCTGGTGTAAAAAGGGGTGAAACGGAACCTACGGAGTGCAGTTTTTGCCGTAGCTCATCGATGGTGGGAAGGTGGGAACGGACAAGCTCCTGAACCCCTTCTTTGGTAACGTATTCCGGCTCAAAATGATCCGAAACTATTTTCAGAAATCCCATCTGGTGAAGTTTTAAAAATCGGGAGGCGGCTTGAAACACGGCCGCACTTTCCATATCGACGGGGAGTTCGTGAGCCGATTCTTGCGGTTTGTCCACACATTGAAGGGACGTTTCTCTTAAAGCATGGGTGTATAACATATCAGGATAATACGATCGATCGTTATCGATGATCTTGTGAACCATGAGTGCTTCGCCCACCTCATATTCTTTGGGTGCACCGCAAATTCCGATATTGAGGAGTATATCACCCGTGCAGGGGAGGGAATATCCCAATACAGCACTTACGGCCATAAGGGCATTGGTCTTTCCGATTCCGGTGACGAGCAGCAGTATCTCCTCGTCTCGATAAAGAGTATAGGGCAGGGTTGTGTCACGTTTGAGCCGATAATGGTCAATCAGCGGTCGGGCTTCGGCATCGAGAGCAGTTACGAAATAAATCATAAAATGATTATAACACCTTTAGCCCCTTATTCGTTGACGTTCTTAAGAAAATTTTGGTATAATTCGCCAACTCTTCTAGACCTGTGCAAGGGTGCGTAAAGGCATCGTGTCAGGGTAGGAATACAGCAGCACACCTATACGTGCTTTGTGCCGCAGGTATCTGGGAGAGCCTTTTTCCTTCTTTATACAAAACAATCCAATTATTTAGTTTCTTCTTCTCTGTATTGTCCCGCTTTGCATCCTGTTGATGATGTCGGTGGATTATCCCGTAAATAACACAAATCTTCATAGGCTTGTTTGAGCACTTTGCTTTCTCGCAGCAGTGGGAGCATTTTTTCATCTTTTTGATTCAGTGAGAGCGATTGGTCATACAGCAGCGCTTTCACTTCAGAGTCCACAGCCGCCAATGCCGCTTCAAGATGGGTAAGCGAAATCATACATAGTCCTTTTTGGGTGATTATAGCGAGCGCTATTTAAAACAATGAAGGTTGTAACGCTTTTAATTTAAAACTTTTACGGTGAATGTCGCAATGGCCGTATTGTCGTATCGCTTCAATGTGGGCGGCTGAACCGTACCCTTTGTGTCCCTCAAAACCATACTCTGGATACAGCTCGCTCATTTTTACCATTTCGCGGTCACGGGTGACTTTTGCCAAAATCGAGGCGGCGCTGACCTCGGGAATGGTTTCATCTGCTTTTACCATCGTGCGTAAACCGCTGACACCAAACGTTGAATTGCCGTCAAACAAGTAATCGGCACTTCCCAGCGTCATCATGATATCGCGCAATCCCGCTGCCAAGCACGCCGATAGTCCCATCTCGTCGATCACAGAGGCATTGAAACTGACAATATGGTGGGCAGATTGGGTACGTATCTCATCAAACAAGCGTTCACGTTTTTGTTCGCTCAATTTTTTGGAGTCGTTGAGCCCTTTTATGCGCTTATGCAAGATGACACCCGCCATAACGAGAGGCCCGGCCAAGGGTCCGCGTCCCGCTTCATCGATTCCGCACAGTTTCACGCGTCACACCTTCAAAGAGTTTTTGTCATTGTATCGTAAGAGCCAATTAGCTACAATGAGAAAAAGTATAAAAAAGGATGAAGATGAAAATTTTGTTATCTTTATGTGCAGCAGCTGTGATGGCATCTGCTTCGACGTTATTGGGATTCGGTGCGGAAGTAGATTATTATAATCCAACGGCGAGCGGCGATTTTAACTACAAAACGACTACGACCCATTTTAACGATGAGAGTCAATCGGATTATCAAATCGGCTTTTACTTTGAGCACCCTGCCCCTTTGTTGCCAAATATTCGTCTGGATTTGACCCCTGAATCCTCCTTTACGGGTTCAGACGGCGCAGCAGGGATCAATAAGGTCTCGTTCAACCAAACAGATATCACCCCTTATTATGAAATACTTGACAACGTGGTTGATCTGGATATTGGGGTGACCTTCAAAATCCTGGATGCAAAAGTGGAAGGCTCCTCTCATGAACATTTCAGTGAAGTGATCCCGATGGGATATGTGAGTGCCGGTGTTGATCTTATAGGAACAGGCCTGCGAATTGCAGGGGACGTAAAATACATCGAATACAGCGGGGATTCTTTGAGCGATTCTCGCATCAAAGCGATTTGGAATGTGATGGCTGGCATACAGGCACAAGCGGGCTATCGGTATGAAACGATCAAGATTGATGACCGTTTTGATCTGCACTCTAATGTGACGATTGAAGGACCGTTTATCGGAGTCGGATTTACGTTTTAGAGGGTTTACTCCTCGCCCAGTGCCCACTGGGCAAACGGCATCATCTCGATTCGGGCAATCGGATGGGATAGGATACTTTCCAGATTCATGGTGACGGCGATCACTTCGTGTACCTCATGGGTGATAATAAATGCTTCGAGTGCTTCTACTTTTTTAAAAAGCGAATGCTCATTCGCAAACGGCACCGCTAATATAATTTGATTCCGTGCAGGAAGATAAAAATCGATCCCTTCTTCGTAATAACACTCAATGTCATGTTTGATCAATTCTAAGAATATGAGATTTTCAAAGACCCTCCCGAAATGTTTTTGAAGGGTCAATGCCTGTTTGATGGCTATATCGCACAGATAGAGTTTTTTGATGGCACTGGGATGATTGAATTTTTCAAGCCCATACAAGTATCCTTTATCCATCATAGCTTGCATGTGTGCATAAAGTTTATCTTTGGAGATTTTTCGTTCTGATTTGAGCCGTTCATAGAGATTGAACGCTGAAACTTTTTGGGTCGTCATTTTAGTGGCTTGGATTAAAATAGCCATTTCGATGTCCGTGAGCGCATGAGATAAAACCTTTTGAAGATACAAAGAACGCTCTTCGCTAGGGATACGCTGCATAGAGGGGAACCCGCCGAGTTGAAAAAAGTGGTTCAATGCCGTAGAGTCAAATTTGGGCTCAAAAGCCAGAAACTCTTCAAAATCGAGAAGATGCAACTTTAATGCAGGAAACGGCACATCTGGTGGAGTTTCGCAGGAGAGGATGATCTGATCTATTTCGAAAAGGGCAATAGCATCATTGTAGTTGTCCAAAGCAAGAATCGAGATTTTATGTTCACGGCAAAAAAGCTCGAGATGGGTATTGAGCTCAAGGATATCTAAACGTATGTCACGACAATCCAAATAGAGGTAGGTCGATTTCTTGCGGGAGAGCAAATAGTGTTTAATGAGGGATGTTTTTCCTGATTGGGTGATTCCGCATAAAACAACACTTTCTTCATCCAAAGAGAGTTTGCGTTCAATAAATCCCGCATTGTGCAAGTCGTACCGATAATATTCATCCAATAAGCTTTTCATAAGACCTCTTTGAAAAGAAAATAATAGCGTAAAAGCAATGCTTCCTTCTTTAAAGGAAACAAATTTGTATATGATAGCGTTTTTTACCCCTAAAATCCTTGACCCAAGAGGGGTATGTCGATATAATTTCGGCTGCCTTATATAGTCAGCATTGTCTGACGAGTTCTTTATAGAGGAAAACATTATGGAAAAGATTCGTTTGAAACTTAGAGCGTACGATCATCGTGTACTTGATCGTTCAGTAGCCTCTATCGTTGAAGCTGTAAAGCGTACAGGTGCGGAAATCCGCGGCCCAATCCCTTTGCCAACCAAGATTCGTAAGTATACGGTTCTTAAATCTCCGCACGTTAACAAAAGTTCACGTGAGCAATTTGAGATTCGTATGCACGCACGTTTGATCGACATCGTATCAGCTACGCCTGACACTGTTGATTCATTAATGAAGCTTGACTTGGCTCCGGAAGTGGACGTAGAAGTTCGCTCTATGGACAAGTAAGGAGTAGGGTGTGGAATACATTGTAGAAAAAATCGGTATGAGCCGAACGATTAGCGTTCCGAGCAAAGTAGTTACTCTTTTAAAAGTAAAAGAAGTAAAAGTTTGTGAAGTGAACGATGGCACTGCTCTAGTAGCATACAGCCAAGGAAAAGCAAACAATAAGCCAATTGAGGGTCAGCAAAAGAAATATAACCTTTCTGCTGAATTCAACAAATTCGCTACATTGGATGTTGCAAACACAGAAGCAGGTGATTTGGATATGACTCCATTAAGCGAAGCAAAAACGCTTAAAAGTACATTCAATACCAAAGGACGCGGTTTTACCGGTGTTATGAAACGTTGGAACTTCAGTGGAGGTCCAGGTGCTCATGGTCACCGTTTTCACCGTACCGGTGGTTCTATCGGTAACCGTGAATGGCCAGGTAAAGTTCAAAAAGGACGTAAAATGTCTGGTCAATACGGTGACGAACAAGTTACTGTAAAAAATGAAGTGATGTCTTATGACGCACAAAACGGTGTATTGGTTGTCGTGGGTTCAATCCCAGGTGCAAACGGTGCGCTAGGTCGAGTAAAGGTAGTTAAATAATGAGCGCGATTGTATTGAACGAAAAATTCGAAAAAGCCTCTGAATTGGCATTGCCTGAGAGCTTTGCTGGTATTAACCCGCATAACCTATACTTGTACGTTAAATCGTATCAAGCAGGTTTGCGTTCAGATACTGCTAGTGCTAAAACGCGTTCAGAAATGCGCGGTGGTGGTAAAAAACCATGGGCTCAAAAAGGTAAAGGCGGCGCTCGCGCCGGCTCACGTCGTTCACCTATATGGGTTGGCGGTGCGGTAGCTCACGGTCCAAACACGGGTCGTAACTACACACAAAAAATCAATAAAAAGCAAAAGAAATTGGCACTTAAATGTGCTTTGGATGCTTTGGCAACAGCTGGGAAACTATTCATCGTTGATTCGATTGAAGTTCCAAGCGGTAAAACAAAAGATGCAAAAGTATTGTTCAATAACTTGAATGTGCGTGATGCATTGCTTGTTAAGCAAATTCTTGATGAGAACACATATCTTGCATTCCGTAATATTGCTTCTACGTATGTAGTTGAAGCAAATGAACTCAACGCCTTTTTGGCTGCGACATATCGCTCGGTAGTAATCGAAAAAGCGGTATGGGAAAATCTGACTAAAGAGAGCTAAGATGGCAGATATTACAGATATCAAATCGATCCTATATACAGAGAAGACTCTTGGTCTTCAAGAAGAGGGCGTAATCGTAGTTCAAACGTCTACACGTATGACTAAGAACGCTCTCAAAGAGGTGTTTAGAGAGTATTTCGGAATCGTTCCGGCTCGCGTTAACTCTTTGAACCAAAGCGGTAAAGTAAAACGCTTCCGTGGTCTTGCTGGCAAACAAAATGACTTTAAAAAGTTTTATGTGAAGTTGCCAGAAGGCGCACAAATCGATAGTTTGGCGGTGTAATATGGCGATCAAAACGTATAAACCAACCACCCCGAGCCGACGTTTTTATACAAACGTTGATAACTCGGACATCACGGCAAAAGCGTCTGTTCGCTCATTGTTGACAAAACTTCCGGCAGCTGCAGGACGTAACAACAACGGTCGTATCACATCACGTCATAAAGAAGCGGGTGCTAAAAAGCTATACCGTATTATCGATTTTAAACGTAACAAATTTGGTGTTCCGGGTACAGTAGCTGCGATCGAGTACGATCCATACCGTAACTGTCGTATCGCTTTGATCAATTATGTTGATGGTGACAAACGTTATATCCTTCAACCTAAAGGTCTAGTTGTCGGTGATGCAATCATGGCAGCTGAAAGCGGATTGGATATCAAAGCGGGTAACGCTATGAAATTGATGAATATCCCTGTGGGTACTACGGTTCATAATATCGAGCTTAAACCTGGCAAAGGCGGACAAATCGTTCGTTCAGCGGGAACTTCTGCTCAGATCATGGGTCGTGAGGGCAAGTATGTTTCTGTACGTCTTCCATCAAGCGAAATGCGTTACGTTCTTGGTGAATGTATGGCAACGGTTGGTGTAGTCGGTAACGAAGAATACATCAATATCGTTCTTGGTAAAGCAGGTCGTACCCGTCATATGGGTATCCGTCCTCAAACGCGTGGTTCTGCGATGAATCCGATCGATCACCCGCACGGTGGTGGTGAAGGTAAAACTAACTCAGGGCGTCACCCGGTTACTCCATGGGGTAAACCGACTAAAGGTGCTAAAACACGTAAGAAGAAAGCAAGTGATAAACTTATTATTACTCGCCGTAAATCAAATCCGAAGAGGTAGATAATGGCTAGATCAGTAAAAAAAGGACCGTTTGTTGACGGACACCTTATGAAAAAAGTGATTGCTGCCAAAGAGACGAAAAGCAACAAACCTATCAAAACATGGTCACGCCGTAGTGTGATCTTGCCAGATATGATCGGTTTAACGCTTACCGTTCACAATGGCCGTCAGTTTGTACCGGTTTTCGTAACTGAAAACCACATTGGTTACAAACTTGGTGAATTTGCACCAACACGTACGTTTAAGGGCCATAAAGGTTCTGTACAAAAGAAAATCGGGAAATAAGGAAGAGATATGGCAAGAGCATTATTAAAATTCGTTCGCGTATCTCCGACTAAATCTCGTTTGATCGCTCGCGAAGTTCAGGGTATGAACGCAGAGCAAGCATTGGCTGCGTTAGAGTTCACCCCTAACAAAGCTGCAAAAATTATTGCTAAAGTAGTTGCATCTGCAGTTGCTAACAGCGGCATCGAAGCGGAAAATTGTATTGTTAAATCATGCCGCGTTGATAACGGTCCGGTGTTGAAGCGTATTATGCAGCGTGCACGTGGTACGGCTTCAGGTATCCGTAAACCGACTGCGCACATTTTGGTAGAAGTTGAGGGTAAATAATTATGGGTCATAAAGTTAATCCTATCGGACTTCGTCTTGGTATTAACCGCAACTGGGAATCTCGTTGGTTCCCTAACTTTAAAACAGCTGCGGTTTCTTTGGGCGAAGACCATAAAATCCGTACTTTCTTGAAAAAAGAACTTTACTATGCAGGTGTGAGCAACATCGTGATCGAGCGTACAGCTAAACGTCTTCGCGTAACGATCATCGCTGCTCGTCCTGGTATCATCATCGGTAAAAAAGGTTCTGATATCGAGAAAATCAAAGATTCTCTCAATAAATTGATCGGAAAACCGGTTGCTATCAATATCAAAGAAGAGAAAAAAGCACAAGCTTCAGCCCAATTGGTTGCTGAGAATGTTGCAACTCAACTTGAGAAACGTGTAGCGTTCCGCCGCGCAATGAAAAAAGTTATGCAAAACGCACAACGTGCAGGGGCAAAAGGGATCAAGATCTCTGTTGCCGGCCGTTTGAACGGTGCAGAAATCGCCCGTACAGAATGGTACCTTGAAGGTCGTGTTCCGTTGCATACGCTTCGTGCAAAAATCGATTACGGTTTCGCTGAAGCGCACACTACTTACGGTGTAATCGGAATCAAAGTTTGGATTTTCAAAGGTGAGGTTCTCACTAAAGGTATCCAGCCAGAAGCAAAAGAATCAAAAGAAGAGCGTGGCGAAGGTGAACAACGCCGTCCACGTAGAAAGGCTCAATAACAATGTTAATGCCTAAACGTACGAAATATCGTAAACAAATGAAAGGGCGTAACCGTGGTTACGCTACTGCCGGAAACAAACTTGAATTCGGTTCAATCGGATTTAAAGCAACGGAAGCGGGACGTATTAACTCTCGCCAAATCGAAGCGGCTCGTATTTCAGCTACCCGTCACATCAAACGTACGGGTAAGATCTGGATTCGTGTTTTCCCTGCTAAGCCTTTGACTGCCAAACCACTTGAAGTGCGTATGGGTAAAGGTAAAGGTGCAGTGGATCAGTGGGTTATGAACATCAAACCTGGCCGTATCATTTTTGAAATGGGTGGTGTTGAAGAAGGTCTGGCGCGTGAAGCGTTGGCACTCGCGATGCAAAAACTCCCGTTCAAAACCAAAATTGTAACTGCGGAGATGAGCAATGAAATATTCTGATTTGAACGGAAAAACAGCTGCTGAACTTCAAGGTATGCTCAAAGAGAAAAAAATTGAGATCTTTACTTTGAAAATCAAGCAAAAAATGATGCAATTGACTAACACAGGCGAACTTCGTACTGCGAAAAAAGACATTGCACGTATCAACACTGCAATCAGTGCAGTGAAGTAAGGGCTGATAAATGACACATAAACGTGAAATTCAAGGTATCGTAGTGACCAATGGCGCAGACAAAACAGCAACTATCGTTGTTGAGCGTCGCGTTATGCACCCACGTTACCACAAAACGGTAAAACGTTTCAAAAAATACATGATTCATGACGAAAACAACCAGCTTAACGTTGGTGACGAAGTCATCGCAATCGAGTGCCGTCCGCTTAGTAAAAGCAAATCATTCCGTCTTAAAACTCTTGTTAAACAAGGGGTAAGCGCATGATTCAAAGTTTTACACGTCTAGCGGTTGCGGATAACACAGGGGCGAAAGAAATCATGTGTATCAAGGTTCTTGGCGGTTCAAAGCGTCGTTATGCAACTGTAGGTGATGTTATCATCGCTTCAGTTAAAAAAGCGACTCCGACCGGTAAGGTTAAAAAAGGTCAAGTTGTAACAGCAGTTGTTGTGCGTACGAAAAAAGAGATTCAACGTGATAACGGCTCTTTGATCCGTTTCGACGAAAATGCAGCAGTTATCCTTGATAAAAAACGTGAGCCGGTTGGAACACGTATTTTCGGACCTATCGGACGTGAAGTTCGTTATGCAGGTTTCATGAAAATCGTATCCTTGGCTCCGGAGGTTGTATGATGGCAAAATTTAATTTCAAAAAAGGTGACACTGTTGAAGTGATCGCCGGTGATGATAAAGGGACAAAAGCAGAAGTGCTTGCGGTAATGCCTAAGAAAAACAAAGTGATCGTTAAGGGTGTTCGTGTTGCTAAAAAAGCGATCAAACCTAGCGAGCAAAATCCACAAGGCGGGTTTTTAAACAAAGAGATGCCAGTTCATGCATCGAATGTCCGCAAAGTAGAGGCGTAATCATGGCACGTTTAAAAGATAAATATCTTGCATTGAAACCAGAGCTTCAAACGGCTCTTGGAATTTCGAATGCAATGCAAATTCCTAAACTTGAAAAAGTTGTGATCTCTGTTGGTTGTGGTTTCGCTATGAAAGACAACAAATTGATCCAAAGCATCCAAGATACAATCAGCAACATCGCTGGTCAACGTGCAGCAGTTGTTGTTGCTCGTAAATCAGTTGCAGGTTTTAAAGTACGTGAAGGGATGCCGGTTGGTGTTAAAGTAACATTGCGCGGTGCTCAAATGTACGATTTCATGGATAAATTGATCTCTGTATCTCTTCCTCGTGTTAAAGACTTCCGTGGTATTCCACGTAACGGTTTTGACGGTCGCGGAAACTACAACTTCGGTCTTACCGAGCAGTTGATTTTCCCTGAAGTGGATTACGATTCAATCATGCAAATCCACGGGATGAACATTACTGTGGTAACATCTGCAACAGCTGACAAAGATGCATTCAAACTTCTTGAAATGATCGGTATGCCGTTCGCAAAAGGGAGAGAATAATGGCTAAAAAGTCAATGATCGCTAAAGCGGCTCGCACACCAAAATTTGCAGTTCGCGCGTATACTCGTTGTCAGATTTGCGGACGTCCGCACTCTGTTATCAGCGATTTCGGAATTTGTCGCGTTTGCTTCCGTAAAATGGCAAACGAAGGGTTACTCCCAGGCGTTAGAAAGTCAAGCTGGTAATTCCAGCTCGATACTACTAATAGTTAGATAAGGAAAATAAATGATTAATGATTTGATCGCGGATTCGTTGACTCGTATCCGTAATGCGGCTATGCGTCGCTTGGATTCAACGACTTTGATGCATTCAAAAGTTGTTGAAGCTGTTGTTGCCATTTTGGTAGACAAAGGTTATGTTGAGAGCTTTAACGTTGTTGAAAACGGCGTAAAAAAGAGCATCAACGTAGTATTAAAATACGACAATGGTCGTACAGTTATTAACGAAGTAAAACGTGTTTCTAAACCAGGACGCCGTGTTTACAAAGGTAAAGATGAACTTAAGCGTTTCAAAAACGGTTATGGTACCATCATCGTTAGTAGTTCAAAAGGGGTTCTTCCAAACGATAAAGCGTTCGAGCTTGGCGTTGGCGGCGAAGTCCTTTGTACAATTTGGTAAGGGGATAAGATGTCACGTATTGGTAAACTTCCTGTTTCTATTCCAAATGATGTTAAAGTAACTATTGACGGTACTGTCATTACGTTTGCAAAAGGTAATACTACTCAAGTTTTGGATACTCGCGGTAACTGCGGTATCACATTTGAAGAAAATGCTTTGACGTTCAGTACTAATTCAGACAACCGTGCAGATCGCGCATTTTGGGGCACTTACCGTGCTTTGGCTGCAAACATTGTTACGGGTTTGACAACAGGTTTTGAGAAAAAACTTGAAATCAATGGTGTTGGTTACCGTGCAGCGGTTCAAGGGAACGTTCTTAATTTGCAACTTGGTTACAGTCACGATATCAATTTTGATATTCCAGCTGGAATCGCTATTGCGGTTGAGAAAAACGTTATCAGCATCAAAGGTGCCGATAAACAACAAGTTGGACAAATTGCAGCAGTAATCCGTTCATTCCGTCCTCCTGAGCCTTACAAAGGTAAGGGTGTTAAATACTCTGATGAAACTATCCTGCGTAAAGCCGGTAAGACATCTAAGAAATAAGGGGCGATGATATGACAGGTAAAACACTTAAAATTAAAGCGGCAAAACGCCTTCAGCGTAAACGCCGTATCCGCTCTAAAATCTCAGGATGCGCGACGTTGCCACGTATCTCAGTATTTCGCTCAAACCGCTACATCAGCGCTCAAGCGATTAACGATGAAGCAGGAGTAACTCTTGCAGCGGTACACTCAAAAACTTTGGGTTTAAAAGCGAATAAAGAAGATGCTGAAAAAGTTGGCGCTGCGTTTGCTAAAACCCTAAAAGATGCCGGAATCAATCAAGTTACTTTCGACCGTAACGGATTTTTGTTTCACGGTGTTGTAAAAGCGTTTGCTGAAGCACTTCGTGCAAATGAAATCAAGTTCTAAGGGCTGATGAATGAATCCGATTAATAGAGAAGAATTCACAGAATCGATTGTAAACATCGGTCGTGTAACAAAAGTTGTAAAAGGTGGACGTCGTTTCCGTTTTACTGCTCTTGTAGTCGTAGGTAACAAAAAAGGTACCGTTGGCTATGGTGTAGGTAAAGCGAAAGAAGTTCCCGATGCTATTCGTAAAGCAGTTGATGAAGCGTTCAAAAATCTTACTGAAGTTAAGATCAAAGGGACAACCATCGCTCACGATATCGAAGTAAAATACAACGCAAGTCGCATTTTGCTTAAACCAGCATCTGAAGGTACAGGGGTTATCGCCGGTGGCGCAACTCGTCCAGTACTTGAGCTTGCAGGAATCCAAGATATTCTTACGAAATCTTTGGGTTCAAACAATCCAAACACCGTGGTTCGCGCAACAATTGATGCGCTTTCACGTATTAAAGGGTAAGTAATGGCACTCGAAAATCTTACACCTGCTGAGGGGTCAACCCACAGCAAAAAACGTATCGGCCGCGGTCAAGGCAGCGGAACAGGTAAAACTGCCGGTAAAGGACACAAAGGTCAAAAAGCGCGCGGAGGTTACAATGAAAAACGTAACTTTGAAGGTGGACAACAGCCACTTGCACGCCGTTTGCCGAAAATTGGATTTACATCTCGTGTAATCAAACCTTACGTGATCAATGTTGAAAAAATGAAAGAAGTAGCAGCGCTTACTGAAATCACAATGGAAACAATCCGTAGTGTGCACAACATGAAAAAATCAGTTACCAAAGTTAAACTTGTTGGTGCAAGCGCAAAAGATTTGGCATCTAAAATCAAAGACGAAAACGTTACAACAACTGGTAACTAATGAACCAACAACTTGTAAACAAGATCTTAATAACGATCGGTTTTCTTTTTGTATTCCGGTTACTGGCATACGTGCCAGTGCCGGGTGTTGACACAAGCGTAATTGCAGCTTTTTTTGATCAACATCAAGCAGACGCATTGGGTCTATTTAATATGTTCAGCGGAAATGCCGTAGAACGTCTCTCCATTATCTCTCTGGGCATCATGCCATACATCACAGCTTCAATTATCATGGAACTTTTAGCCGCAACTTTCCCTAATTTAGCGCAAATGAAAAAAGAGCGCGACGGTATGGTGAAATACATGCAGATTATCCGCTATGCGACGATCGCGATTACGATTGTTCAGGCAATCGGTGTCAGTGTCGGATTACAAAGCATGACGGGTAAAGATGGCAACAGCGCTATATTAGTCGATCCTTCTACATTTATGCTCCTTGCGGTCGTATCGATGTTAGCAGGAACCATGCTGTTGATGTGGATTGGTGAGCAGATTACTCAAAGCGGAATCGGAAACGGTGTCTCTTTGATTATTTTTGCGGGTATTGTTTCGGCCATCCCCAGTGCTATTTCGCAAGCCATTACGATGGTGAATACGGGGGCAATGAGCTTTTTGGCAATCGTAGGGATTGTTGGATTGATTATAGCGACCATCTTAGTTATTATTTATGTTGAACTGGGTGAACGTCGTATTCCCGTAACGTATGCGAAAAAAACGATGCTGCAAAATCAGAATAAACGGGTTATGAACTATATCCCTGTCAAAGTGAATTTATCAGGGGTAATCCCGGTTATTTTTGCATCGGCTATTTTGATGTTCCCAATGACCGTTTTATCGAGTAGCACCAACCCGTATATTCAGTCGGTAGCCGATGTATTGAATCCCAACGGATATTTCTTTAACTTTTTGACATTTCTCTTTGTTGTCTTTTTCGCATTCTTTTATGCGTCTATTGTTTTTAACGCTAAAGACATTTCAGAGAATCTAAAACGTCAGGGCGGATTTATTCCAGGCGTACGCCCGGGTGAATCTACCAAAGAGTTCTTGAATGATACGGCGGGGCGTCTTACGATTACCGGTGCTATCTATCTTGGACTCGTAGCGACATTGCCGTGGGTTATCGTAAAAGCCATGGGTGTCCCTTTCTTCTTCGGAGGAACAGCTGTTCTAATCGTGGTTCAAGTAGCCCTTGATACGATGCGACGGGTTGAAGCACAAGTTTACATGAGCAAATATCAGACACTTAGCGCGGTTGGCCTCTAAAATGGCGATTGCGCTACGCAAAAATGATGAGATAGCAAAACTTCGCGCCGCGAATAAAATCGTAGGCGAGACGTTGGAACTGTTGGCTCGTAATACGAAACCGGGAATTTCTTTAAAAGAGTTGGATGCCATGGGTGAAGCGTATATTCGCGCTCAAGGTGCAATCCCTTCGTTTAAAGGCCTTTACGGTTTCCCTAGTGCAGTATGTACCTCGGTAAATGAGGTTATAATCCACGGGATACCGAGTGATTATTGCCTGCAAGAGGGTGATATTGTCGGATTTGATGTCGGAACACAAAAAGAGGGCTATTTCGGAGATGCTGCTATTTCAGTTGGGGTTGGAAAAATCTCTTCTGAAGATGAAGCATTGATCGCCTGCGCAAAGGACACCCTTTACCACGCTATTGATATTATTCGTGATGGAATGCGTTTTAAAGAGTTATCCCATGAGATGGAAAAGTTTATCCTTTCACGCGGTTTTGTCCCTTTGCGTAATTTTTGTGGTCACGGTATTGGAAAAAAGCCGCATGAAGAACCGGAAATTCCGAATTATTTAGATGGACCGAACCCAAAGGCAGGTCCTAAAATTAAAAACGGAATGGTTTTTTGTCTGGAACCGATGATTTGTCAAAAAGAGGGTGCTTCCAAAATTCTGGCCAATGGCTGGGATGTGGTTAGTACAGATGGGCTTAGAGGCTCTCACTACGAGCATACGGTTGCAATTATCAACGGTAGAGCTGAAATTTTATCCATTTCATAAAGGAAATTTTTATGGCAAAAGATGATGTCATTGAAGTAGACGGAAAGATTGTCGAGGCTCTACCAAACGCAACTTTTCGTGTGGAATTGCCAAACGGACATGTGATTTTATGTCACATAGCAGGCAAAATGCGTATGCATTACATTAAAATTTTACCGGGTGATACCGTAAAAATTGAGTTAACTCCGTACAGTCTTGATAAAGGGCGAATTACCTATCGCTATAAATAAATCCTTCCTGCATAGGCAGGGATTTATTGTTTAATCTACTTTTACTATAATGGTGCATTTGATTCAAAGTGAGATCATGCATTCAGAAATACACCACCCCCTAATCGAATCTCTCGTCAATTCATTACGTAATAATGCTACCAATGCCTATATCTTTCGACAAACCATTAAAGAACTGACAAAATTATTGTTATATGAAGCGTTGAGGGATGCACCACTTATTTCAAAAAATGTATTCACATGGAATGGAGAGAAACAATACGCTTTTCTTGAAGAAGAAAATATTATTATTGTATCGGTATTGCGCGCGGCATTGCCGATGCATGAAGCGGTTATAGATACATTGCACGGAGCCGTTTCCGGCTTTTTGGGAATAAAGCGGGATGAGTCAACGTATAAAAGCGTTTTATATTATGATCGTGTTGGTGAATGTGCGGGGAAAAAAGTGATTTTGGTGGACCCGATGGTGGCCTCAGGGGGGTCATTGTGTGATGCAATCAAGATTCTAAAAGAAAAAAAAGTAGCTTCGATTGCAACGCTCAATATTATTGCGTCTCCTGAGGGGGTTGCTAACGTAGAGAATCAATACCCGGAGGTAAAAATGTTCATTGCTAAAATAGATGAAAAGCTCAATGAAAAGAAATTTATTATCCCCGGTTTGGGAGATGCCGGTGACCGGGCATACAACACGTTATAAAAGAGGGAATATGATCATTAGACTTATGGCATTAATCGCGATGGGGTGGATAACTTTTTTTGTATCTGCAAATGAGATAGATAGCGGGAGTCCAAAAATCATCAATACACCGGCACTCTGGAAAGTTTATACCGACGCTTTGCGGGGAAATAAAGAGGCCCAATTTCAAGTGGGTGTCATGTTAGAGCGTGGTATCGGAATGGATATGAATCAGTCGCAAGCGGCTAAATGGTATGAAAAAGCAGCTATACAAGGGCAT
>DASUMY010000180.1:0-5415 GCA_036277435.1 Sulfuricurvum sp. | reverse complement strand
TATATGATTACTATGCCCCTGATTTTATGAATTCGGTGTATGCCGATGCAACCTTCACGGACACCCTTGGTTCCGATTGGTTCTATTCGGCTTCCGTGCAGGGGATACTGCAAGAATCGGTTGGAAATGCCAATAGTGAAGCGGCAAAAGCCGTTATGGGCGGCGAAATCAATGCTCAGCAGATTGGGGCGAAAATAAGTGCTACCTATCGTGACACAACCGTCATGGCGGCATACACGCATGTCTTTAGCAACAGCGGGGATCATGACTCCCTCGTGCTTCCTTGGGACGGTACCCCTTTGTTTACGAATATGCTTACCGCCAATAACCTCTTTATGTCCGATTATGGGCATGGTTTGGAGAGTGATACGGCCTACATCGGGGGAACGACGGGGATGAAAATAGGGGTGACGGAAAAACTCGATTTTACGGGGATTACAGGGATGATTGCATCGTTGTCCTATGCCCATTATGACGGCAGTCGTTTTATCGGGGGAGCCGAAGAGGATATCAATGGCGAATTAGGCTATGCTATTGGTAATTTTTCATTGGCATTGAAAGGGATGTGGGTATCTCATAATACCGCGATGGGGAACGACCCTCATACTGCGGTTAAGGTCAATGACGAGTTAACGCAGTACCGCGTGATCGCGAACTACAAATTTTAAATAAAGGACACAGAATGAAAAAAATAGTTTTAGCACTTGGCGCAGCAGCGCTTTTAGCAACAGCGGCGGTATACGCAGAAGAACAACACGGTGAAAACCATACGGTTAAGCATGAAGCGCATTGGGACTATGATACCCACGGTCCTTCGTGTTGGGGAGATTTCGCGCAAGAGTGCCAACAAGGGCATATGCAATCTCCGATTGATATTAAAAGTAAAAAACATGCTCCGTTGAAAGGGTCCTTTTCGTTGAAAATGAATGAAGACGTTCATACGACTGCCGATGTTGTTGACAACGGGCATGCCATTCAAGTCAACGTTAAAAATGGGGGGAAACTGATTATTGATGGGCGTGAATATACCCTCGTTCAGTTCCATTTCCATGGGCATAGCGAACATACGATTGATGGAAAGCAATACGCATTGGAAGGGCATTTGGTTCATAAAAGTGCCGATGGCCATTTGGCGGTTGTGGGAGTCATGTTTAATGAGGGGAAGAACAATCCTGTTTTGGATAATGTACTGGGAGGGATCGGAAGAACGATTCGTATAGACCCTCAGGATTTATTGCCTAGCGATAAAAAACATTACTACCACTATGTGGGATCGTTGACAACTCCTCCGTGTACGGAAGGGGTGCAATGGTATGTGCTAAAAGAGCCCGCAACGGCATCGAAAGATCAAATTGCACATATGAGAGCCCATTATGAGCATAATTTTCGCCCCGTTCAGCCTATTTACGATCGTAAGCTGGAAGCCAAATAAATGTTATAATCTCACCCAAAAAATGGGGCGAGATTGAAACGATACTTCTTCTTTTTCTGGTTCTTCAGCTTCGTGCTGTCGGCCTCAACGCTTCATTTGAGCGCATCCTCGAATCCTGCACGCCTTAATCCCCTGATTGCGACCGATTCCGCCAGCTCATCGATTGCCGGTTTTATGTTTAATGCCCTCGTCAAATACGATGAAACGGGACAAAAAATTATCGGGGATTTGGCGCAATCGTATCGATTTATCAATCCCACCACTCTTGAATTCAAGCTTCGGCATGGGGTGAAATGGCACGACGGAAAACCGTTTACGGCCAACGATGTCGTATTTACCTATGAATTAATCCGCTCGCCCAAAACGATTACCCCCTATTCGACCGACTTTCGTGTTGTCAAAGCGGTCAAAGCAATGGATGACCATACCCTTCGCGTGACCTATACGAAACCGTATTTCAAAGCGCTTGAAATTTGGATGATGGGGATTGTCCCCCGTCATCTTCTTCGCTACGAAAAAGATATTATGGGGAGCAACTTTAACACACACCCCATCGGTACGGGTCCCTATAAGCTTAAAAAGCTGGAATTTTCGAAACAAATCGTGCTGGAAGCCAACCTTGCGTATTTTGAACATCGTCCCAAAATCGACACAATTGTGTTTCATGTGATCGCCGATCCGATGACCCGTTTTTTGATGCTGAAAAACGGGGAAATTGATATTGACGGACTCGAATCGATGCAGTACGAACGGCAGCTCGGCCGTGATTTCCATAAGCGATTTACCACCCTTGAACTTCCTTCTCACAGCTATACCTATTTGGGATTTAATTTACGGCTGAAAAAATTTCAAGACCCGCGAGTGCGTGAAGCGCTATCGCTGGCGATTGATCGGCAATCCTTGATCGACATTTTATTTTTGAATCACGGGAAAGTCTGCACAGGCCCTTTTTTACCAGGAAGCAAAGGGTTTAATAGTGAGGTTAAAGCGCCCCAAAGAAATCTGCAGCGGGCACGTGCGTTATTAAAAGCCGCAGGATACGATTCAAAACACCCTTTGCGTTTTGAAATCGCTACGTCGAACTCCAATGCTATCCGTCCTTATGCGGCAGAGATACTGCAGCGACAGCTGCGAGAAGTCGATGTGCATGTAACGCTCAAAGTGATGGAGTGGCAGGCCTTTTTAAATACGGTCGTGATGCCTAAAAAATTCGAAACGGTTTTGCTGGGATGGGCTCTTTCGTTGACCCCTGATCCCTATATGATTTGGCACAGTGAGGGGGATGTACCCGGGGGGTTCAACATGATAGGATATCATTCGGCCAGAACAGACCGATTGATTGAGGCGATGGAGGCAACAACGGATCCGGATCGGATTGCAGCGCTGCAGCGGCAGATATTCAAGCAAATCGTATCGGACAACCCCTATTTGTTTTTAGTTATCCCTAACGATTTACATGTATATAACAATAAAATCAAAGGGATCAAACCCAGCATTAACGGTATCTGGGAAGATTATATTGATTGGGAGAAAAAGTAGTGGCGAACACAATTATTTTATTTGATTTAGATGGGACCCTTATTGACTCGACCGAAGCGATTTTGGAGAGTTTCCACCATTCGCTCAGCTCGCTTAATCATCCCGAAGCACTCTCGGATGAAGCGATCAAAGCGCTGATCGGGCATCCGCTGGACGTGATGTTCAGCCGCTTGGGGTGTGCCGCGCACAACGTCGACGAACATGTCATAATCTATAAAGAGCATTATCGTACGATCTCGCGTCAAAAAACATTGATGCTTCCCCTTGCGATAGAGGCCATAGAAGAAGCGTCAAAGCATGCACGGCTAGGGATAGTGACGACCAAAACGGCGCGCTATTCCAGAGAACTGATGGAACATTTCGGCCTGATGCACCATTTTGAAGTGCTTATAGGGCATGAAAATGTGCAGTATCATAAACCGCATCCTGAACCGATTCATAAAGCGTTGGAAGATATGAAAATGGGAACCGAAAAAGTATGGATGATCGGAGATACCCGATTGGATTTAGAAGCATCCCAGCGTGCCGGAGTAGATGCCGTAGGGGTTTTAAGCGGGTATGATAATTTTGAACAATTATCAACATTCAATTTCGTTATAAAAGATAATGCCTTTGAAGCCGTGAAATATATCGCAAAAAGGGGATAAAGTAACATTTAACCCTTGGATTTAAAGCTGTTAAAAAGTGGAAAGCTACATTTAAGAGCAACTTTCATAAAATACCTCTATTGATAAATTTAAACTTAAAAAACTTAAGGCAGAGGGAGAAGTCATGCTCGAAATTCGATGGCATAGTCGTGCTGGACAAGGTGCCGTAACGGGTGCAAAAGGTCTGGCAGATGTTGTATCCACCACCGGCAAGCATGTTCAAGCATTCGCATTTTATGGTTCCGCAAAACGTGGAGCGGCAATGACTGCATACAATCGTGTTGATGATAAAGTTATTATGAATCACGAAAAACACATGAGTCCTGATTATGTACTCGTAATTGACCCTGCGCTCGTCTATATTGCTGATATTACTGCGCATGAAAAACCGGATACGGTTTACATTGTTACGACCCATATGAGTACAGAAGAGCTAGTCGCATCACAGCCGAAGCTTGCAGGGAAAAAAGTATTTACCGTTGACTGTATTAAAATTTCACAAGAGACGATTGGTAAAGCGATTCCTAATACTCCGATGTTGGGTGCGTTGATGAAAGTATCCGGTATGTACGAGATGGATTTTTTCAAAGAAAACATGGTTCGTGTTTTGAAAAAACTGCCTCAAAAAATCATTGACGCCAACATGATCGCGATTCAACGCGCTTATGATGAAGTGAAATAAGGAGAAGCGGATGGAAAATAGAGGATGGGATGGATTTGAAATCGGTGCGATGCTTCGTTCATTTGACGGAGCTACACGTGATATTGCAACCACATTGCCTGAAGATCGCCCGTATTCACAATCAAACTCGTTTACGGCGAGTGTAGCGGATTGGCGTATTGAAAAGCCTTTGTTCAACAAAGATTATTGTATCGACTGCCAGTTTTGCTGGATTTATTGTCCCGATATGTCAATTATCGCACGGGATAAAAAGATGGTCGGTATTGATTTTGATCACTGTAAAGGATGCGGAATTTGTGTTGAAGTATGTCCAACCAATCCAAAATCATTATTGATGTTTGCTGAGCAGCAAGACGAAGATGTGGCATTAGAGCAATGGCCTAAAAAAGAGAAAAAAGCACAAGAAACAGAAGTAGAGGAAGACTAATGGCTGATACAATGGAACTACGCGACATTGAAGTCTGGGATGGGAATATGGCGGCAAGCCAAGCGCTTCGTCAAGTTCAAGTTGACGTTGTAGCGGCTTATCCGATTACCCCATCGACTCCGATCGTAGAAAACTATGGGAACTTTGAAGCAAACGGCTATGTTGATGGCGAGTTTGTTATGGTTGAGTCCGAGCATGCTGCGATGTCAGGATGTATCGGTGCGGCAGCGGCAGGCGGACGTGTAGCAACGGCTACATCTTCTCAAGGTTTTGCGTTGATGGTAGAGACCCTTTATTCTGCGTCAGGTATGCGTTTGCCGATCATTTTGAATGTCGTTAACCGTGCAATCGGTGCGCCTCTTAACGTTAACGGTGACCATTCGGATATGTATTTAGGGCGTGACAGCGGATGGATTCAGTTCGATGCGTACAACCCTCAGCATGCTTACGATTTGAACTTTATTGCGTTTAAAGTAGCGGAAGATCATGATGTTCGTTTACCGGCTATGGTTCATCAAGACGGGTTTATGACGTCGCACACGGCGCAGGGTGTTGCAACGATGCCTGATGATGTTGCCTACAACTTCGTCGGAGAATTCCAGCCGATGAATGATATGCTCGATCTCGATCATCCGGTAACCCATGGGGTACAAACGGAAGAAGATTGGCATTTTGAGCATAAAGCACG
>DASUMY010000179.1:0-5085 GCA_036277435.1 Sulfuricurvum sp. | reverse complement strand
CCCATTCCGCGCAGTTCCAAAAGCTCTTTGACTGAAAAATACTCCAAGATACGCTCTTTGGGCTTTTTGAGTGAAAAATGGTCTTTGTTAAGCTGCGTTTCGACTTCATGCACATTCAGCGCTTTTTTGGACTCTTCCCCGTACGGAATATCCAACACCCATTCCAAATAGGTCTGAATCATCCCGGCATCGGCACTGTCCGGATGCATACGGGCAAAACGCTCGAGCTGTTTATTGATCTCTTTATACGCATCTTCATGCATTTTCTCTTTTTTAGCTTCCAGCTTTTTACGGAACTCTTCAATCTCTTCATCCCGATGGGTATCGGTCCCCAGCTCTTTTTGAATCTGTTTGAGCTGTTCTTTCAAAAAATATTCTTTGTTCACTTTTTCAATGCGGGTATGCACTTTGGAACGGATCTCTTTTTGAAGCTT
The DNA here is from genome assembly GCA_036277435.1 of Sulfuricurvum sp. Taxonomy (GTDB): domain Bacteria; phylum Campylobacterota; class Campylobacteria; order Campylobacterales; family Sulfurimonadaceae; genus Sulfuricurvum. The sequence continues at coordinate 4,651 of DASUMY010000179.1, read as the reverse complement.
ATTGGCCTCCGTCTCTTCGATCAGCTCATCAATCAGCATCAGAAACCGTTTTTCAGGATCACGTTCAATAAACAGCTGATACGCATTCTCTTTTTTGAGTTTGATCGAACTGCAGATTAAATCGACAATGCGGTTGTAATCACTGTTTTCTTCTATCGTACGGAGCAGATCAGGGGGAAAATAGTTACTGACTTGAGAGAGTGCCCGCACTTTTTCCCGCAATACTTCGAGAATCGCATCCATTTTGAGAGTACTGACACTTTCCGCCGGAATAAGATCCACATGGGCACGAAGCGGATTGTCACTGCTAAACTCCATGATCTGCCCGCGTGCAAGACCTTGAAATAAAATTTTAATCCGTCCATCGGGAAGGACGACTTTTCGCATAATGGAGCCGATTACCCCCGCATCGTAGACTGAAGAGCCTTCACGCTGCCCCTCGTGATCGGGTTTGACCGGACAGACAATGACCAATGAATTATTCTCAATCGCTTCGGCTGCTGCGGCAATATTTTTTTCATCGTTCAAAAACAGGGGTGAAATCATAAAAGGGTATAAAAAAAGCTCATCTTCGGCAATGACCGGTAAAACGGTCGGAAAAGAACTGTAATTACTAAGTTGCATAAAAATTACTTCCTTACCAAAATTTTATTCGATATTCTGCCTCAAACGAGGCAAGAGAAACCATTCAAAAGAAATCGATTATTCTGTGGCATTATCATCCATCGAGATAACGCTTCGCGTTTGAGGAATCATAAAAGCGTACCAGCTGCTGCTTCCATCCCCCTCAAACATTTCACGGTACCACGGAATATTGGCGGCTTCTACGTCCGATGGATCGATCCAGGTAACCGGAGCCATATTTCGGTACACCGCGGCACCTTTCGGTTTTCCCAATCGATCGTAAAGGCCCGCGATTTGTTCGTTCAACGTCCCTTTGGCTAACTGCAACTGTGTCTCCATCGTATTGACCAACGGAGTATAGACGGAATTCGGATAGTTTGACTTAAAGGCAAACGCCCCTTTCAACGTCTCATCAATGAGTCCTTGATCCCGCCCAGGATTGGGCAGGGCCAGAAATTTTGCTTTGATTTTCAAAAATTCCGCATACTCTCGTCCGGCAACAGTTGCATAGCGGCGATTGTACTCGTCCAAAAAGTGCTCTGCTAAAAGATACTCTTCATACGCCATGTGCGCCTGCGCCATAATTAATGTCGCTTCACTCAATAAAGGAGAACTGATATGTTCACTTTGCAATGAGCTAAATGCGCTGTCTGCTTTCTCCAAATTTCCATCTGAAATCGCCGCAATCATTTTTTCATACCAATAATCAGCCGGTTTATTGTATTCCTCCAGTTCTTTTCCGCATCCACTCAAAAAAAGAAGCGCTACTGCCGCCATAATTACCGCTCGAATCATCATCGTATAAAGTCCATTTTCTGTTAAAGTTATAACCATTTTACCAAAAAGAGATTAATATTAAGAAAATATTTCCGGCATCATGGAGGCGAAGAGAAGCGCAAATAGACTTTTTTATAGATCGTGTGTTAAAATCGTAATTCATCCTTTACGATATGAGGCTATTATGCAGTTTGCTTTAAAACTCCCCCTCCTTGGTTTCGAGTCGGTGACTCATATGGAACTCCACAAAATTGACGATATTTTTATGCGTCTCGAGAGCATCGGGGAGGGCCCTTCTTTCACCCTCATCAATCCTTACGTTTTGCGTGAATACTCTTTTGATATCCCCAGTTCAGTGCAAGCAGCCATGGAGATTACCGAAACCAGCAATCTGCTCATTTACAGTATCGTTGTTTTAAATTCACCCATTGAAAACTCCACCATCAATTTTGTGGCACCGCTGGTTTTCAATACCGACAATCAAACAATGGCCCAGATCATCATCGATAACCGTTCCGATTTTTCGATCGCGGAACCGATTCACACGTATCTCAAAGGTTCCTCCCATGAATAAGCCCTTAATCACCCTTGTCGGGAATGGAAAAATGGCGTTGTCTATCGCCCATGGACTAAAAGAGAGCTATGCGATTGAAGTTATCGGACGGACAATGGAGTGCTTGGATACGTTTGAAGCCTCTGTGGGAACAGCCATCCAAAAAAGACTCTACGAAGAAGCTTCGTGCGAAGGGAAAACCCTTATTCTGTGCGTTAAGCCCTCGAATTTGGGAGAAATTTCCGTTCGTTTGCAGGGAAAAGCGAAAGCCCTTTATTCGGTTCTTGCCGGAACTCCTATCAGCGCATTGCATGCTATTCCTGCTTATTCTTATGTCCGTGCCATGCCCAATCTGGCTGCCGAAGCGGGTGCATCTATGACCTCGTTGGTCGGAGATGCCTCGTTGCAAGAAGAAGCGGTTGCCCTATTTTCTTCCATCGGGATGACCCTGTGGCTTGGAAGCGAAAAAGAGCTCGACATCGCAACTGCACTTGCGGGAAGCGGACCTGCCTACCTCGCGTTGATTGCAGAAGCACTATGTGATGGCGCTGTGCGTGAAGGGCTCAAAAGAAGCGATGCCATGACCCTCATGCGAGGATTGTTTCAAGGATTTGGAGTCCTCATTCAAAACACCCATCCCGCCTTGCTCAAAGACAGTGTCATGAGCCCCGGAGGAACGACAGCTGCCGGATACGGCGCGCTGGAGAGTGCGGGGGTTCGCCAGGGATGCATGGAAGCCATACGCCTGGGCTACGATAAAGCCAAAAACATCAAATAAGGGAACTTATTTATCGGGATGGATACCGTCGTTATGTACTTTCATCGTAAATGATGATTTGATTTTATCGCCATCCCGTTCAAAATAAACCGGAAAATTCACCCCAATAATCCAATCACTTTTATTTATTTTTTCAAGAAACTGGTAAAACGTTTGCGGAGAGGTGATCTTCGTCGTTGCATTAACTTCATACACTTTGAACGAACCGTTCTGATCCGTCATTTGTATCTCGGTCAAATAAAGATCCTGGAAATCATCCTGATGCTTTTTGGTAAACTTCCCCGGATCAAATGAGGTATGAAAAGCCTTTAGCGTATGCGCATGATCCCGTTGAAGCTGCTCAAATTTTTCATTGACTTGCGCATAACGTTCTTGTGCCCGGCTAATGATTTGCTGCTCTTTTTTACTCTCAAGGCGCAAGGTGCGATACTCTTTTCCTTTGGGAATTAAAAAGAAAACGGCAAACAGTATAATCCCGGCAAGCAAAAGAAACGAAAGCAATACCAGATAAAGGGTTCGGCGATTCACTCTTTGACTCATTCAATCACCTCCACAGCACTCTCATCATCCAAATAATTCGATGACGTAAACTGATACCAGCCGTTCTCCATCGGATAAAAGCTCACATAGGTCCGATGAAAAATCGATTGCAACGGTGCTTGCAGCATATAATTATACGTATCTTTGTTCGGAGTTATCCCTTGAAGTATTAGCGATTTTTCTCCCAGTTCGGCATGCGTCAGGGTGATTTTATCGGGAACCAGATCAAAAAGATTGCGGATACTCTCTTTCATGACCGTATTATCCGTACTGATGGACTCATGCGTTCTGACTTCCGTTTCGATATTCTCAATCTCTCTTTCCAAAAGACGGGTGTCGTTTTCAAGCGTTTTTATCGTTTTCGCGACATTGCCATGCTGATACACAAAATCATAGGTTTTATAACTCAAAAAGAGATACGTTCCCGCTATCATACTGATACTCACGATAAAGAAAAAAAGGGCTAATTGTATCTCACCGCTGATGACTTTTTTGCTTCGAGGGGTGATTAAACTGTATTTCATGCAGACCCCTCTTCCAGCATTGCCAACGCATTGATTTCTTCCGCCACATCCACTTTACGAACCAAAACATTCAAAAAGAGCTCTTCTTCCAAATATTGTTTCAACTCTTCACTGCCCCCTTGCGAATCGGCGATACAAACGGTTTCAATAAATCGATTTTGACACTGATCCGTACTGTAAAACTGCTGGAGCGCTTTTTGAATGTACTCAAACCGCTGATAATCTTCTGCTGAACTGTCGATATCTCCTTTGGTCAGAAAGGAGTTTTGTTCTTGCTCAAACCGTTTCTCTTCGGGTGTCGGCATATCTTCGCTGAATTCATGCATCTCTTCGAGTTCATCCAGATCGGCAATGTCCCCCAGCGAATCTAAATCATCGATAATATCCAAATCTTCCAGTGATTCGATATCCTCCAGGTCGATTAATCCCTCGGCGATGTCATGTTCCATTAAAGGCGGGGTAAAATCGGCAGTAGAGACTTCATCATTTCCGCTTGCCATTTCACCCTGCGAATGGGTGTGATGATGGGCATACTCAAGTTTTCCTCCATCGAAAATGGCAATCGAAAAGGATCCGGGCAATGCAAGCGCATACAGGGCAAAGGAATCCTTAATCTTATCGGCAAAAAAATGTTCAAGTATCGAAAAAGGGGAAAATATGAAATCAAGCCCTACGACATTATAGTGATACGTGAGGGAATGGAGGTCATCGCGTGATGCGTACAGGGTCCATTTTTTATTGCGGCACAGGGATTTTACTCCCGTTTCGTCGTTCTTGTTGTTTTTTCCCTCATTGGAGCATCCGGCATATGCCCCTTGGTGCGCTTTAACATTAAGGGTGCTGATGTAGTAAAGC
>DASUMY010000178.1:0-2429 GCA_036277435.1 Sulfuricurvum sp. | reverse complement strand
CGTTAGAAACGTTGTCCGATGGTAAATTCGAAGTGGGTAATGTCATCATCCGGCTTTGAACCGATTGGGTTCGAGAAAACAAGCTGCAACGGTCCGACCGGAGAGAACCACTCCAAAGAGATCCCGTATCCGCCGCGCGACACTTCCGTTAAGCTCTTATCCCCGATCCATCCGTAGTCGACGAATGCCGTCGCTCGCATACGCGCTTCCGGTACGAGAGGAACGCTTAGTTCAAAACTATTGGAAAACGTTTGCGTCCCCCCGTTTTTGATAACTTCCCCCGTCGTTGAATCTTTGAGTATATTGCCGCTTGCGTCATAACTAAGGGGAGAAATAGAGTAGCTCTGATAGCCGCGGACCGAACCGATTCCCCCCATGTAGAACCGCTCGTTAATCGGCAGATACCCCGTATCTTCCACATAATTGAAACGGGCTTTATATCGCACAATCAAATCGGCATCGATCAGCTTTTGCAACCCTCGGTAGATCCCAAAATTGGTACGGCTTTTAAGAAAATCGGCATCTCCTCCTACCCCTGATTTTTCAAAACTCTGAGAAAAACTCATCCCCTCTCGCGGAACATAATAATCATCGGTGCTGTCGTACGACGCCGACATCATGACGGAACTTTTCGCATAACTCTCATAGTAGCGAAGCTGCTCAGTGGTCAGATTGACATCGGATAAATCGCTGTATTGATTCTGCGCGTAGTTATATCCGACGTATCCGCTCCAAAAACGGTTGAAACGGTGCCCTGTTCCCACACTGAGCCCTTGCGATGATGTCGTATAGGAGTCGTATTCTGTTGAGCTGTCATAGATCGAAAAATTGCCGCTAAAGTCGCTGTCATTAAGGCGCGGATTGGAAATGTTAAACGCATAGTTGCTCGTACGCTGTGAACGCTCCAAATTCAATCCCACGGTAATGCCTGAACCGAAAATATTACGGTCACTGATGGCAGCGCTGAGCATGATTCCGCCGAAGCTACCGTATCCTCCGCCCAGCTGTATGTTGCCCGTAGGTGCCTCTTTGGCTTGGACGATCAGATCCATCGTCTCTTCATCGATCCGTTTCTCTTCGATCGTCGTCGTCTCAAAATAACCGGTACGTCCCAGCGCATTACGGGAATCTTTGAGATTGGTCAAGCTGTATAAATCGCCCGGCGCCAAAAAGAGTTCCCGTCGGACAATCCGGTCAAGGGTACGGTTGTTCCCCGCAACAATAACATTGCCGATATGAACTTTCTTGCCCGGAACAATTCGATACACGACTTCTACACTTTTTGTCTCTTTGTCTTTGCGCAAATCAGGCTGAACCTGCACAAACGCATATCCCAAATCGGCAATCTTCGTTTTGATACGGTCTGCATCATCTCGAAACGTTTTAATATTGAACGCTTTGTTTTTTTCCAATGCGATGACATCCAAAAGGGCCTGATCCTCAATCACCTGTGTATCTTGAAAAACAAGAATATCGGATACGCGGAAAATGTCCCCTTCAAAGACGTTGTAGGCCATTTTTGCTTCATACGTATTAAAATCGACGGCTACCAAAGGGGTCTCTACTTTGGCATCCAAATAGCCGAACTGCATGTAATAATCATGAATACGCAACGGATCGTACTGCAATTCGGCAATTTTCATTTTACCGTCATTGCGTCCCCACATCCATCCCATAAAATCTTGTTCTTTATTGGCGATGATCGTATCAAATTCATCCGGATCGAGTCCCGCAACCCCATGATACTTCAACTCTTTGATGATGATCTCTTCCCCTTCATTCGCCATAAACGTGACACTCATACTCCCATTTTCGAGTTTTTCGCTCATCACTTCGACGACGGAGTCGATTTTCCCCTCTTGGTTCAGTGCATCGACAATCCGTTTTTTGGCACCATCGATCCGTTTCGCATCGTACAGCGATCCTTTATCGATTTGCAAAAGGGCTTTTTGCGCCTCTTCATCGTTCTCTTTGAACCCTTTGAGCTCAATTTTGGAGATAATCGGTTTCTCTTTGAAGTGGAATGTTACTTTCCCCTCTTCTTCATCAACCCATACATCTTCAAAATAGCCTTGATCAAAAAAGTTTTTGACCGTTTTATCCACTTGTACAGGATCCAAAGGTGCCCCGATTTTCACCTCATTGAGCTGTTTTGCAACAGATTCAGAAATGTGCACCATTCCCTCATACTGTATGCTCACGACATTTTGGGCCGATGCACACAGCAATGCGGACGAAAGAAACAAAGAGAGGGTGATTTTTTTCAAGTTAAAATCCATGCGTTAAATTAGAGCTATTCTATCACTGTGATAATTAATATACCGTAAATCTAACCCAAAACCTGCTAAAATACGCCTAATAAAGCATTATAAGTAAAGGTTCATAATGAACATAGGAATTGTAGGGCTGGGATTGATGGGAGGCTCGTT
>DASUMY010000177.1:0-14248 GCA_036277435.1 Sulfuricurvum sp. | reverse complement strand
GCTTCGATTTTCCAAGGGTATAGGATGCCTCAAAGAGGGAATAGGGGACTTGAGCAAGAGCTGACTGAATCGGATGAACCATGAACGGCAAGCTAAATAAAATGGAACCGATAACTAACCCTTCAAAACTAAAGGCGAGACGGATCCCATGATCGGTTAGGAAACCCCCCAGCGTCGACGCCGGACTAAAGGCCAAAAGGAGGTAAAATCCCAATACGGAGGGGGGAAGGACCAGCGGCATCGATACGATGGTCTCGATGATATTTTTAAAGCGCATCTTGCTGAACACTAAGAAGGCAGCGAGAGGAATACCGATAACGAGAAGTATCGCTGTTGTAATAGCGGCGAGTTTAAAGGTGAGAACCATCGTAGTCAAAAATTCAGATTCCATGGCTGCCTCGCAGGAGAGAAATTTCGCTCGGACTGATCATCCAGCTTACGGTATCACCCTGTTGAATCTCTAAAGGATCGAAGGTCACCGTCGGAACCAATGCGGTGATCGTTGACTCTTGATAATTCAAAATAACTTCTGAAAGCACAATCCCCTTTTTAATCTCATGAATGGTTCCCTGCAAGAGGTTAGCGGTGGTAGGGATAAATACTTTTGAGAGGATCACTTCCGTCTCTTTAAAGGCCAGTGTGACAGGCGTATGGAGTAAATCCTCTGCATTGGAGGCTTCAGCAAGGAGGAGGTGAAAGGAATCGTCTCCAACCGATACGCTCAATAGGCTAAGGTGTTCCGATGAGGTAACGGCAATGATAGTGGCATTTAGGGTATTCATGATTACTTGAATTTTGCTTTGAGGGGTACGGTATATCCGTTTGCTTTTAATATGGACTGCGCTTTGGAAGAACTCATAAAGGCGAAAAACTTTTTAGCAGCGATTTGATTTTCCACAGAGCCGCTTTTAAGCCCCACCATAGCCTGATCGATTGGATGGTACGCTTTAGGATCTATGTCGATCCATTTTCCGACGTTTTTCATCTCAGGAGAGAGGACGATTGATTTGGCGATAAACCCGACATCGACCGATTTGGTCGTGACATACGCGCCTACTTGGGAGATGGATTCAGCGGTGATGATTTTGGATGTGATGCGATTATCCACTTTGTAATAACGCATGGCATTCATCGCTTCAATTCCGTACGGAGCTGTTTTAGGATTGGCAATGGCAATTTTTTTTATTTTGGGATGGCTAAGCGTAGATATCCCATTGGAAAGATCGATATTGGTATTGCTCCACAGGACTAATGAACCGTAGGCATAAACCTGTGCAGGGGTAGTTGTAAAACCGCTATTAACGAGTTTTGAGGGAAATTCGACATCTGCTGATAAAAACAGATCATAGGGAGCGCCGCTCATAATTTGCTGTGTCAGTTTTCCGGAAGCGCCAAAAATAGGTTTTACGTCGATTCCTGTCTCTTTGGTAAATTCACGGGATATATCGTCAAGCGCATATTTGAGATTGGATGCAGCGGCAACGGTGATCGTTTGTGCGTACATAGATGAGGAGAATAGAAGGCTTAGCAATAATAATGTAAAAAATTGCACGGATATTCCTTTGTATCTTCAACGTATAAGTATAATAAAATAAAGGCAATAGCACATTAATGCTATCGGCTCTCAAGGGATTATTCACCCTCTTCAGAGTTGGTTTCATTTTCATCTCTAGGGATGAAATTCAAGAGCTTTTTAGCCACAGTGACCGGACAGAAAAAGAAAATTTCAAACATAGGATTCATCAGGGTCGTTTCACTGTCAATGATATCAAAACCTTTGAACGTGAAACCGGCGCCGTCTGATTCATTATTCATGGCGACGGTAAAGGCTAAGGGCCCCAATGAGCGAAGCATGTTGGTAATATTTTTAAAAGACTTGTGATCCGGAGTCACCATAAGGTTCTGATTCTCTTCGGTACGAGCATTCATTTGGCTGCTTAGCAATGCAAGGTTGTCTCTGTGGACATTTTTATTCCACTTGATGAGTCCCTTTGGAAATCGCAATAAAGCTGTTTTTGAGATCAACGGATGAGGGGAGGTTTTCCGAATGGTTTCTAAAAGTTTGAGGAGAGAATTTTTTCCCCCGATTGTAGCGGCATAGCCTAGCAGTTGATCACGAAGGAGAATTTTTTCAGCATCAGTGAGCTGATGAAAACGGCACATAGTTGCCCTTTGCATTAAGATACGAAATTATAGCGCGTATTGCCTCCTTAGAGGCAAACTTTAGTGCCAAAGCGCCAAGCGTAGCCAAATGGGGCTTTGCCCCATGGCGTGATTTTAGAATGAAAAGCTTTGTTTCATAATAGGGCGGATAGTGTCGGTTGAAACAGCACCGTTGATGAAGAGGTGATTAGCGAGGACCCCTTGCTCAAGAAGCATATCCGACCCGTCCTTATAGGGGAGTCCGACTTTTTTGACTTCGCGTAAAAACGGAGTTTCTTTGCCATAGATGACATCAATAGCGCATTTGGCATGAGCCAGTAATGGCATGAGCAAACGATCAGGGAGCGGCAGCTGATCATCGCTCAATCCTGCCGAGGTTGTGTTGATAATGATATCATAGGAGTGAAGGGGAAAGGTATCCCAATCGTAAGAAGGGTAATGATGCTCTTTGAAATAATCCAAACGTGCAGACGAACGGTTTACGATTGTCGGTTCAATGCTGTTTTGGCGTAAAACCGTGGCAAGCGCCTTTGCTGTTCCTCCGGCCCCTAAAATTAATGCATTTCTTAATGAGCCGAACGAGTGAAGGGCAGAAAGAAAACCATCCGCATCGGTGTTGTATCCGATAAGACGCCCATTTTCATTGACGAGGGTGTTGACAGCCCCAATTTCTCGGGCAATGCCGCGTACTTCATCACAGGCTGCATAGGCCGCTTCTTTGTGTGGAACTGTTACATTAGCCCCATTCAGCCCTTTGGCAAAAAAAACAGAACGGAGGGAAGCCCCGTCACTAAGATGGGTACGTGTATAACAAGCATCGATTTTCAAGACGGTGAATACATGGTTATGCATAAGAGGAGAGCGTGAATGACCTACCGGATCACCAAAAATGGTAAAGAGCTGCATTACTGGGGATCGATGAGGTCGTTAAGGGTACTGGTGAGTGCCCCGAGTTTGTTGGTGACTTCCAAATATTCGAGTTCGTGTACGGAATCGGCAACGATACCGGCACCGGCTTGCAAAATAATTTTGTCGGGTTTGATGAGTGCCGTACGGATCGTAATAGCAGTATCCATGTTTCCGTCAAATCCGAAGTAACCGATGGTTCCGCTATAAAAACTGCGTTTAACCCCTTCAAACTGGGCAATCAGTTCCATCGCACGTATTTTAGGGGCACCTGTCATGGTACCGGCGGTAAAGGTTGCCGCAAGCAGATCGAACATGTCTTTGTCTTCGCGCAATTGCGCATGGACGTCGGAAACGATGTGCATCACATGAGAATAGCGTTCAACGTGCATCATCTCCTCTACTCGTACGGTACCGGTTTTGGCAACACGCCCGACATCATTACGCCCTAAATCGATCAGCATCAAATGTTCTGCCAGCTCTTTCGGATCGGATAAAAGTTCTTCTTCGAGTTCCACATCTCTTTTTTTATCGGCTCCTCGTTTACGTGTTCCCGCGATGGGGCGAAGGAGTATATCGCCATCACTGAGACGTACCATCACTTCAGGGGAACTTCCTACGATGCTAAAATCGCCATATTCCATTAAATACATATAGGGAGATGGATTTTTGATACGCAGGATGCGGTAAAAGCTGAAAGGGTCAATGGATGCATGGCGAATGTAACGATTCGTCATCAAAATCTGGAAAACATCACCGCTTCGGATCATCTCTTTGGAGCGGTCAACCATACCAAAAAATTGATCTTTGCTGTAGATAAAATCTCCCCCTTGGTCATTTTGAATAGGGACTAAGGGGGTATAGTGATACGTAGATTTACACTCAGCTTCGATAGCGGCAAATTTTTCGTTTAGGGTGTTTAGAGTCGTGATTAAGGTAATCGTAGAGTGTTTATGGGAAACAACAACGACAAGTTTCGGTAAGATCAAATCCATATCGGGAATATTCGTTTGATCGGTTAATCCGTTCATGGAAGCGTTGAGGGTGGGTTCAAAAACTTTTACCATATCGTAGCCGATATATCCGATGAAACCATCGACATATCCAACTTCTAGAGTCTTGGTTTGTGCACGATAATACTCCATGTCACAGTTACGATAATAGCGCTTCAAAAATTCGAAAGGGGATTCAGAGATGACGGATGTTTTTTCATCAGAATCGCGATAGTGCGTTATCCCCTCAGAATAGGTAAGCCGTTCACGGGCACCGATTGCGATAATAGTGTAATTGCCATCACTGTTTCCGGCACTTTCCAAGAGGAACGAAATTTCATTGGGGAAAAGCTCTTTGAGCTTTTCGTAGATACTGATAGGAGCGAATTGATCGAGAGAAAAACGGTGTGAATGGATCACGTTATCCCTTTATTTTGAAAGCTCTGGCTTCAATGTTTTGGCGAACCGTCCCCAAAGCATCCTGGACTGCTTTTTCACCTTGGAACGGACCGACAAGAATTTTGGTTGTTTCACCGCTTTTTTGAGTTGTATATTTCATGCCACTCGCATTTAAACGATCAAATAACGCCTTATTCGGCTCTTTTGTAAATGAACCGACTTGGATATAGTAGGTTCCTTGAGTATTGGATGCGGCAGGTGACGTTTTAGCCTCTGCAGCTTTGGCAGGCGCAGGCGCAGCGTCTTTGGTTGAAGCTTTTGCTGACGTCGCTACGGCAGCGGCTTTGATCGTTTTCTTAGGTTCTGCGCTTTTGGGTGCTTTTTCAGCAACGACAGGTGCTTTTTTGATGACAGGTTTTTCAACTTTTGGTGCTGTTTGTACTTTAGGGGCAGGCGCTGCAACTACAGTGGCAGGTTTTGGAGCAACAGTAACCGGCTTAGCAGCAACCGGTGCTGATTGGATGGTCGTCTTTTGTGCTGGCGCTGGCTGTACCGCTGCTGGCTCTACATAGGTTGGAACAACAGGTGTGTTTTGTAACGATTCTTCTTTGATTTTTTGGGCTACTTTATCCAGATCTTCGCCTTGGACAGGTTCTGTCCCTTCTTGAATCACTTCAACAGGCTCAAAAAGTGGGTCATTGATGATCTCGGTAGGCGCTGTCGGTTCAGGAGGGAGTATGGCTTGCGGCGCTTTTTGAACTTCGTCATTTTTGAGTGAATTCATGATCACTAAAACAATGATAAGAACCAGTGTTAATGTAGCTATTGCCAAAAGAAGTTTTTTGCTTCCGGTATTGGAACCGCCTTTATTTAAAATAATATCATTGAGTTCGTTTTTTTCTTCCATTCATTATCCCTTCATAGTTACATGTGTTTTGACCAGGAAGCACCACGTTCTTTCGCATAGACTTCGTAAGGCAAATTGAGAATGTTGTATTCTAACGGTAATTCATCCGTTGGAAACATTCGCCATTGTTTGGGCTGTTTGGCAGCCAATTTCATTGAAATCATTTTACCCAGTTGGATCGCTTCTTGTAAAGTCGTATGGCCTTTGTGTATGTATAAATGCAAATGCCCCGGCGTCTTTGTTTCAAAAGCCGTGAAATTGATGAATCCCTCTTCTCTAAGCAACAATTGTGCCTTATGATAAAAACGTTGTGTGTCTGTCCCATTGTAGTCAATAACGATGTTTTCAACTTTATTGAATTTGTTGATGAGCGAATGAGCGATAGTAATTTGTTTTTTGAGATGCTGGTCGATGAGAGATTGCGTGAGCATTTTATCGATTCGCTCGTACTTATTAAAAAACGTACGACCTTTATACTCTATTTTATTGATCATATTATCATGCTTAAGCCAATAATGATCCGAAATCATTTTTATCAATTTCAAATCCATAGAAGTCATCTTAGCTCCAATATGTTAAAAGCTTTGGAAAAATCCAAAGCCTCTGTATCAATACGTAGGTTGTTTATAGATTATAAATCCGCGGGCAAGGGTTTGTAACTCTTCCTTGATGGCCGCTTGTTTGTTTACATTTTCGATATCATCCAAAACATCCGCAATCTTATTGGCAATAAGATCAAACTCTTTTTCTTTCATACCGCGTGAGGTAAGTGCCGGACTTCCGATCCGAACGCCGCTCGTGACGAAGGGAGAACGTGTTTCACCCGGAACCGTATTTTTATTGACGGTAATACCGGCACGTCCTAAAGCCGCATCGGCATCTTTTCCGCTGAACGGTTTGTTGAGGAATGAAACAAGAACAAGATGGTTATCCGTACCGTCACTGACAACATCGTATCCGCGCTTCATCAAAACATCGGCAAGCACTTTTGCATTGGCTTTCACTTGTTTCGCATACACTTTCCATTCATCAGAAAGATTATATTTAAATCCGACGGCTTTGGCGGCGATGACATGGACCAACGGCCCCCCTTGAAGACCCGGGAAAATAGCTGAGTTGATTTTTTTAGCGATCTCTTCATCATCCGTCATAATCATACCGCCGCGAGGACCGGCAAGGGTTTTATGGGTTGTTGTCGTAACAACTTGGGCATGAGGGAATGGGCTTGGGTGCTCACCTGCTGCAACAAGTCCTGCAATATGGGCAATATCAGCGAAAAGAATAGCACCGACGGCATCCGCTATCTCACGGAATTTTGCGAAATCGATTTCACGGGCATACGCAGACGCGCCGCACACGATAATTTTCGGCTGAACGATTTTAGCAATTTCCATGACTTTCTCATAGTTAATACGCCCATTAAGCTCAACACCATAGGTAAAACTGTGATAGTTTTTACCTGAAAAGCTTACTTTTGAACCGTGTGTCAAATGTCCGCCATGGCTCAGATCCATTCCCAGCAATTTATCACCGGCACTTAGCAATGCCGCATATACGGCACCGTTGGCTTGTGAACCAGAATGGGGCTGTACATTTGCATACGTACATCCGAAAAGCTTGCATGCTCGGTCAATGGCCAATTGCTCAACACCATCAGCGTATTCGCATCCGCCGTAATAACGTTTTCCAGGATAGCCTTCTGCATACTTGTTGGTAAAAACACTGCCCATTGCTTCCATTACCGCTGGAAGAGTAAAGTTCTCCGATGCAATCATCTCTAAGTGATCACTTTGACGCTCGAGCTCTTGCTCACACAGGGCATAAATTTCGTTATCGAATTCTTTGAGGAAACTCATTCTTCTTCTCCGTTGTTAAGATGGTTGTGGTGTAAAGGTTTCATAGCCGGGAACAGTAATACATCCCGTATTGAGTGTTGATTGGTCAGCATCATGACAAGTCGGTCAATTCCAATCCCTTGACCTGCTGTCGGTGCCATTCCATAGGATAGAGCCGTTACAAAATCTTCGTCCATTTCATGAGCTTCATCATCTCCGGAATCTTTGGCGGCCATTTGTCCCTCAAAACGCTCCAGCTGATCAATAGGGTCGTTAAGTTCACTGAACGCATTGGCAATTTCACGCCCGGCAATAAAGAGTTCAAAACGATCGGTCAGTTCAGGACGCTCATCGTTCCGGCGTGCTAATGGGGAAATCTCAACCGGATAGTGGGTAATAAAAGTGGGGTTGATCAATTTTGCTTCGACGAATTCGTCAAAAAGTTCACCTTGAAGCTGTCCGAGGTTCATGGCCGGTTTTACTTCAAGATTTTTTGATTTTAAATAGGCCAAAATGGCCTCTTTGTCATTGACGATTTCTTTAGGAACACCGCCGATAACACTGAGACTTTCAATCAGTTCGATTTCCGTAAACTGGTCAAAATCGATTTCAACCTCTCCATACGGAAGACGTTTGGGAAGATTCAAATGATCAAAAAGATAGTCAAAATACTCTTTGGTCAAAGTAATCAAATCTTTGTAGGTTTTAAATGCCCAATAAAATTCGATGGAGGTGAACTCAGGATTATGGGTTGCATCCATCCCTTCATTCCGAAAATTTCGGTTAATTTCGAAAACGGCTTCAAAACCGCCTACGATGAGTCGTTTGAGATACAACTCCGGAGCAATACGCAAGTAGCGATCGATTCCCAGTGCGTTGTGATGTGTCACAAACGGCTTGGCATTGGCTCCACCTGCGATCGGGTGCATCATCGGTGTTTCCACCTCTAAGAACCCTTTCTCTTCAAAAAAGCGGCGGGTAAGACTCACAACACGGCTGCGAATGTGAAATGTCTTTCTCACTTCTGAATTCATGATCAGATCAAGATAACGCTGTCGATAACGCATCTCTTTGTCTTGGATACCATGAAATTTTTCCGGCAACGGCGAAATGGCTTTGGTCAAAATACTCAATGAGTCAACATGCAAAGAAAGTTCACCCTGCTGCGTGACAAACGGGTACCCTGTAACTTCAATAATATCGCCGACTTCAATCAGTTTTTTGAAAACATCATTGTAAAAACCTTCAGGAAGGTTATCTCTGGCAACATAGATTTGAAGCATGCCGCTTTCATCTTCGATTTTTAGAAAGCTGGCTTTACCCATCAAGCGAAAAAGTTTGATTCTCCCAGCAACAATATAGTGGCGATGTTCGTCCCGTTTTTCTTCTTTCTGGAACAAATCAGAGTTAACGTTATGAAATTTTTCAATGGTTGTATTACGATTTGAATCATTGGCATAGGGGTCAATTCCCATTTCTCGCAAGAGATTGGCTTTTTCGATACGTTGTTGAATATATTGGTTGTCAAAAGTCACACATATCCCTTTATTGTTTCATAGTATTTTGGCAGGATTTACAGATGCCGTAAATTTGCATCGAGTGTTCTTGCATGACAAATCCCAACTCTTCCGCAATTTTTTTCTGTCGAGCTTCAATATCATCATCTACAAATTCACTAATAGCACCGCATTTAGTGCAAATAATGTGATCATGGTGATCTTTGGCTCCCAGCTCATATTTTTTTCCTTGAGCACCGAAAGAAAGGGATGTAACCATCTCCGAATCTTCAAGGAGCGAAAGTGTTCTATAAACCGTTGCAATACCGGTATTTAAATCAGGATGTTTTTCCTGAATAAGATGATGCAGAGATTCCGGAGTGAGGTGCTCATCCGAATTATAGAGCATTTCTAAAATCACTTCGCGCTGTATGGTGAATTTTAAACCATTTTCTTTGAGCAGGTGTTTGAAATCACTTAGAAGTTTATTATATTCTACCGTGCGTTCAGTAAAATCGGTGTACGAACCCATTTCTTTTATTTCCCCTCGTCAGGCGATGATTTTTTGGTTTGATTCGTTTCCGTTGAATTTTCATCATCCATTAGACCGGTAACATCATCGGTTTCAATATGCAGAATGAAATCTCCGGTTGCCATCATCGGTTCAAAGAAAATACTGTCTTTCATTTTTTCGCCAAAGTTTTCGTTGATAGCCGTTACACTAAAGAGGGCATACACGATTACGGACATAATAAAGAAAAACTTACTGGCGCCAACCATAAATCCGAGTGCTTGGTCTAGAACGCCCAAACCGCTCAATGTGCTGAGGCGCTTAAACCCAGCTCCTAATGCGATCATCAGAAGCCAGAAAATCGCTACGGTAAAAACAAATCCGATAAGATTTACGGCAGCAGCCGTTTCGAAATGAAAAAAGGTTTCGTTTAAAAACGACCCTATCGGTCCTCCGATGTGAGAGGCGACAAAAAGGCCTCCCACAATACCTATAAGCCCAAAAAGTTCTTTTGAAAATCCATTCAATAAGCCTTTCAAGCCTAATAATAAGACAATTGTTCCTACTGCTACATCAAAGTAATTTAAGTCCATTAGAGCTCCGTTTGAAGTTGGTCTTTGCCATTGTTTTTTGCACGATACAGGGCACTGTCAGAGCGGTGAATAAGAGTATTAATCGTATCTCCATTCTGTATATCGGTGAGCCCAATACTTAAGGTCACTGCGATTTGCTCATTCTGAAAAAGAGGCTTGTTCTGCCGACACAGGGTCAACAATCGATTGCCAACGAGCTCAGCCCCTGCCAAGTCGGTTCGATTGAGTAGAATGACAAACTCTTCACCGCCGAATCGGTAAAGACGATCGCCGTCTCGGAGCGCTTTCTTTAAAAGTTTGGAAACGAAAATAAGAACTTTATCGCCCGCAATATGCCCGTATTTGTCATTCACCATTTTGAAATTATCGACATCAATCATCAGTATGAACATCTCATGTGTGAGCCGCTCTTTCGATAATATTTCCGTAAAATGCTTTTGCAGTGCATGTCGGTTAAATGCCTTGGTCAGAGGATCAAGGGTTGTTGTGATTTCGAGTTCTTTGACTTGGGTATTCAGTTCATGAATGATTTGATTTGCTCGACTGATTTCATCGCTCAAATGAGATTGAAGATCGCACATTTTCCCGCTGATGGATTCAAAGTCGATGAATCCAGGTTCCTTAGGACAATCCAGCAATGCCGCCTGATCATCCGTGATTTTTTCGATGATTTGATTCGATTGTGCGTACGAATTGATACTGCGTACCGCAAGTTCTTTGTAGCTGCTGTGCGCAGCGCTAAAATATTCTTGCAAATCCAGTTCACCGTCCAAATAGGCATCCAGTACCTCTTTGGTAGCGGTCGAGACCAATTCCGCAAATTCGGTCGGGTCAATCGTTTTTTGACGTGCACTGACGGATTCCAAATGGTATGAGAGTTCTTTGCAAAATAAGGAAAGGAACGGATGAATTTGTGTTGATTCCATAGACTCTCTTCGACTGGTAATTAGGAAAGCAGATGACATTTTTTTTATCATTACTGAATTCTGTAAAGTGACGCAATTATACTTTCTGAAACCTAAATATAGCTTTTGATCTGAACAATCAGTCCATTTTTAGGTAAAACCGATAAAATTCATCTTCCAACAATATAATAAATAATATTTTCAATAATTTGAGGAGAGTAGTGTCATGAATGAATGGAGTCGTTCTAGCTGGAGAAATAAACCGATAAAACAACAGCCGATATATCCGAATCAGGCACATCTAGAAGAAATCGAGGGAGTATTGCGTAACTATCCGCCGCTTGTTTTTGCCGGAGAAGCGCGTAACCTCAAAAAAAGCCTTGCCGATGTCTGTGAAGGAAAAGCTTTTTTACTGCAAGGCGGGGACTGTGCAGAAAGTTTTTCGGAATTTCACGCGCATAATATTCGGGATACATTTAAAGTCATTATGCAAATGGCCGTCGTTATGACATTTGCCGGAGGTGTTCCGGTTGTGAAAATAGGACGCCTCGGCGGGCAGTTTGCAAAACCGCGTTCGTCGGATATGGAAACAATCAACGGGGTAACATTGCCAAGCTACCGCGGAGACATTATTAACGGTGTCGAATTTACGGAAGCGGCTCGTATCCCTGATCCTAGCCGGATGATTCAAGCGTATAATCAATCTGCGGCAACCTTAAATTTATTGCGTGCATTTGCGACCGGCGGATTGGCGGATTTACATCAAGTGCATGCGTGGAATCTTGGTTTTGTCGGTCAAAATGAGATGACAAAAAAATATGATGAAATATCGCGTCAAATTGATGACTCGCTTCGATTCATGGCGGCATGCGGTATTACGTCGGATAACTATCGTACGTTGAGAGAAACCGATTTTTATACGTCGCATGAAGCATTGCTTCTTAATTACGAAGAGGCTTTCACCCGTCAAGATTCATTGACCGGAGAATGGTATGATGTATCATCTCATATGTTGTGGATCGGGGATCGTACCCGTCAGTTGGATGGTGCGCATGTCGAGTTTATGCGGGGTATTCAAAATCCTATCGGTATTAAAGCAGGACCATCGATGGATACGGATGATTTGATTCGTCTGTGTGATGTTCTTAATCCTAATAACGAAGCAGGGCGCTTGAATATTATTGTCCGTATGGGTGCTGACAAAGTGGCGGAGGGGATGCCTAGGCTGATTCAAGCGATTGAGCGCGAAGGGAAAAAAGTCCTTTGGAGTTGTGACCCGATGCACGGCAATACGATTACAAGCGGCGGATACAAAACGCGGCCGGTGGACGCTATCTTGCAAGAAATGAAACAATTTTTTCAAGTACATAAAGCCGAAGGAACCTATGCGGGAGGGGTACATTTGGAAATGACGGGCAAGAATGTTACGGAATGTCTGGGTGGATCATTTGAAATCACGGAAGACAATTTGCAAAGCCGTTACCACACCCATTGTGATCCGCGATTAAACGCCGATCAATCCTTGGAATTGGCATTCTTAATTGCAGATACCTTAAAAGAAGCGCACCGTTCTTAAAAAAAGCTTTTTTCCTGCCTAAAAAAACCTCTCCTGGCTGGAGGGGTTCTTCTTACATTGATTCAATAATACGTATTAATTCATCCGGTTTATTTGAATATTGCATTGCTGTGTCTTTGCTCACTATTTTCTTGCGCAAGAAATCGACAATCTCTTGTGTCTGGGTTGTCATTCCTGTCCCTTGCTGATTGAGCTGCATTTGGGAATAGAGCTGGTGAACTTTGTCTTCACGAATCAGGTTGGCAATCGCGGGGTTGGTAATCATCACCTCTTGTGCTGCGATACGACCTCCGCCGATTTTAGGCAGAAGGGCTTGAGAAATGACGGCTACGAGAGATGTTGAGAGTTGCGCACGCACCTGTGGCTGCTCATCCCCGCCAAATACATCGATAATACGGTTAATCGTGCTGGGTGCCGAATTGGTATGTAGTGTTCCGAATACCAAGTGACCCGTTTCCGCTGCAGTAAGTGCTGCGGCTATCGTTTCACGATCCCTCATCTCTCCGATTAGAATAACATCGGGGTCTTGGCGGAGTGCATATTTAAGCGCTGCCGAAAATCCTCGGGTGTCGGTACCGACATTACGGTGTGAAAAAAGGGCTTTTTTATTGCTGTGTACAAACTCAACCGGGTCTTCTACGGTGATGATATGACGCGCCTCATTCAGATTGATTTCATTGAGCATGGCTGCGAGGGTTGTTGATTTACCGCTTCCGGTCGGTCCGGTAACCAGGATAAGCCCTTTTTCCCGTTTAATCATCTCTTTGAAAATTTTCTTCGCATTTAAATCATCAAGTGAGGGGATGATCACCGGAATAATACGAAACGCACAGGCTATTTCATCCATGGTTTTATAGTAGTTGGCACGAAAACGACCCACATCGGGAATGACAATGGAAAAGTCGAGTTCATTGAACTCTTCAAATATCTTTTTTTGTTTTTCCGTTAGAAGGGTATAGGCCATCTCTTCAATTTGTTTTCCATCGAGAACAGGAAGGTTCAGTGCTACCAGACGGCCGTCAATACGAATTTGCGGTTCAGAACGACTGACAAGATGCAGATCAGATGCTTTATAGGCAACGACACTTTTGAGAAGTTTATGAATATCCAATGTTTGACTCATGAGAGAAAGGTTCCTTCGTACAGAGATAAATTAAAGCCTACAATGACGTTTGAGTTATATTCTATCACGGGACGTTTGATAAGAAGATTTTCCTTAGCCATCCACTGCACTTTAAGTGAATCATCCGTGATAATTGATTTGAGATTGAGTGTCCGATAGGTGGTACTCTTGCTGTTGAAGAGTGTTGAAAGATCCGATTTTTGTGACCATTCAGCTATTTTTTCTGCATCAACCGGAGTTGTTTTAAAATCAGTGAAGGTGTAAGGTATTCCCTGCGCATCAAAAAATTTCAGTGCTTTCTTGACGGAATCACAATTTTTTATACCATAAACCGATACCATTTAGAGCTACTCTATAATTTTAGGAACAATGAAAAAATGTTCACTGGAATGCGGTGCATGCGATAAAATATCATCGTTGATAGCGCGATCTACGGCACTGTTGTCGTCACGTAAGGGTGTGGAAGCATCACTCATTGTGAATGTTGGGCTGACACCATCGGTTGAGAGTTCTGAAAGATTATCAACAAAAGAAACAATTTCACTGAGCTGGGAAATCATTTCAGCCCGATCTTCTTGCGGGATTTGTAGAAAAGAAAGTTTTTCTAAACGTTGTAAAAGTATTTCATCAATTTGCATGAACGGACCTTTGATACTAATTCTGTAACTTAATTGTATCGAAAAAATGGGTTTACTAAACTTTAACAATCTCTAAGTTATTATTGTGTCTTTAACACAACTGCACGTAATTACAGGAGCCCTTTTGAGCCTTAAAGAGAATATGGAAGCTCTCAAAGATGAGCTGAATACAGAAGAAAAATTTTTTGAAAGTGCCATACGTAC
>DASUMY010000176.1:0-4967 GCA_036277435.1 Sulfuricurvum sp. | reverse complement strand
GGGCAAATAACGATGTTTTCATTTATCAAAAAAGGGTTACAAAAAACCGTTGATGCCATTGCGGCGATCGTCCCTGAAAAAAAGCTCAAGATATCCAAAGATGAGCTCGAAAACATCCTGTTGGAATCGGATGTCGAATACGATCTGGTCGAAATCATCCTGCGCGAGTTCTATCAAAATGAGATCACCCGTGAACAGCTGCGTTCAAAGCTTTTGGCCACCCTGAATTATGCCCAAAACACTCTTCCGGACAATCCTGACAAACCGACGGTCACCCTGATCATCGGTGTCAACGGTGCGGGGAAAACAACGACGATTGCGAAACTCGCTCAGCACTATTTGAACAACGGTGAACGGGTCATACTGGGGGCAGGCGATACCTTCCGTGCCGCCGCCATCGAACAGCTCACACGCTGGGCCGACAAACTCGAAATTCCGATTGTTTCTTCCCGTCAGGGGCACGATCCCAGCGCCGTGGCCTATGATACGATCGAATCGGCGAAGGCCAGAGGATTCGAACAGGTGATCATCGATACCGCCGGACGGCTGCACACCCAGACGAACCTCGGCAATGAGCTGAAAAAAATCGTCCGTATCTGCGACAAAGCCCATACCGGAGCGCCGCACCGTAAAATCCTGATTCTCGATGGAACCCAAGGCAGCTCTGCTATTGCCCAAGCCAAAGCGTTCAACGAAATGGTAGGGGTGGATGGCATCATCATCACCAAACTCGACGGTACCGCCAAAGGGGGATCGGTTTTCTCCATCGCGTATGCTCTATCTCTACCGATCCTCTACATCGGTGTCGGTGAACAGCCTGAGCATTTAATCCCGTTTAACAAATATGAATTTGTGGACGGTATTTTGGATGCGATATTTGCAAGTGAACCCACCGCATAATGGCCAAGAAAAAAAACGTCCTCTTCGAATGTCAGCACTGCGGATTCACCACTCCTAAGTGGATGGGAAAATGTACCAATTGCGGCGGATGGGACAGTTTTGTAGAGCTAAATGAGCAGCAGCAGGAAGTGATCAAACTCACCTCTTCCTCTTCCCCATCCGCTGGTGCCAAAGCCAAAGAGATCACCCAGATACTCGAAGAGACAACGGAACGCTATACCAGCGACGATGCCGAACTCGATATGGTTTTAGGCGGCGGAGTCGTCCCAGGTTCATTGGTCCTTATCGGCGGAAGCCCTGGTGTCGGAAAATCGACGCTGCTGCTTAAAATCGGTTCCAATCTCGCGAAACAAAACCGCAATGTCCTCTACGTCAGCGGCGAAGAGAGCGAAGGGCAGATCAAACTGCGGGCGAATCGTCTGGGAGCCAATGTCGACAATCTCTATTTGCTGGCGGAAATACGGCTCGAGCAGGTACTCGCAGAACTGCATGAACGCCCCTATGAATGTATCATCATCGACTCGATCCAAACCCTCTATTCCGAAACGATCGCTTCCGCACCCGGCTCGGTAACACAGGTACGCCAGATCACCTTTGATTTGATGCGAATCGCCAAAGAGCGTAAAATCGCTATTTTCATCATCGGCCATATCACCAAAGAGGGGTCCATCGCAGGACCCCGCGTGTTGGAGCATATGGTGGATGTCGTGTTGTATTTCGAAGGGGACAGCGGGCATGAGTTGCGCATATTGCGCGGCTTTAAAAACCGTTTCGGTCCCACCAGTGAAATAGGTGTATTTGAGATGCGTTCCGAGGGACTTGTTTCGGCCAAAGATCTCTCGTCACGTTTCTTTAACCGGACGAAATCGCAAAGCGGCTCGGCACTGACCGTCATTATGGAGGGCTCGCGCCCTATCGTCCTCGAGGTTCAGGCGCTCGTCAGCGACACTCATGCCCCGAATCCGAAACGGCAGGCGACCGGATTTGAAAATAACCGCCTGAATATGCTCTTGGCTTTATTGGAGCGCAAGCTTGAGATACCGCTCAACAGCTATGATGTCTTTATCAACATCACGGGGGGGATTAAAATTACCGAAACGTCCGCCGATTTGGCGATTCTCGCCGCCATCATCAGCAGTTTTCGCAACCGTGCTATCTCCAAAGAGACGGTATTTATCGGTGAAGTCTCCCTCGTAGGGGATATACGCGATGTGTACCAAATCGATCAACGGCTCAAAGAAGCCCATTCACAACAAATAACCAAGGCCCTTATTCCTAAAAAGCCGATCGAAAAAACAGCCATAAAATGTTATGAAATCGACGAAGTCAGTAAATTATTGGAGTGGTTTTAACCTAAAATCACGTATAATTGCCTCTATTATAACCAAAGGATATTCATTATGAAATGCTCGATCATTGCAGATCACAAATCCGAAGAACGATATTCAAAACTTTCACTTGCTTATTCTACCCCTGAAGAAAAACAACAGATTGAAAATGCTATCAAAGAGTGTTCAGGGTGCTGCACGATTGAACCTGTCATCTATGGCGGAGATGTGCCCAGTGGATTAAAAATGATAACCATCGAATACCATGATGACTGCGACCGCGAAGGCGGTGCCGTATTTGAAAAAATTCTCGGTACATTAGGAATCAAAGAGTGTCAATAAGTTTAACCGGTTCGGACCAAAGTACCCAGCTGATCCAAGAGTTTGTAAAAGGGAATGAAACCTTCCAACAGACCTATTTTAAAAAACATGAAGCACAACTGCTCAATCTTGTTAAAGAGGGACAAAATCCCAGAGCATTGTTTATCGGCTGTTCCGATTCACGTGTTATTCCGGATTTAATTGTCCAAACACGTCCCGGAGACTTGTTCGTTGTTCGCAATGTCGGAAATTTTGTCGCTCCCTACAAACCGGACGAAGATTTTCACTCCACTGCTGCCGCTATCGAGTATGCCGTCAATGTTTTGCAAGTATCCGAAATCATTATTTGCGGACATTCCCACTGCGGAGCGATTGCTGCGTTGTATAAATCCTCCTGCGATACGTCGATGATCCATACCGCAAAATGGCTGACACTGGGAGAAAAAGCAAAAGAGATGGCCATTGTCGCATTAGGAGAGAACGGTCTGGAAGAAGAGCTGTTACGGGCAACGGAACACTTTTCCATCGTCACCCAAATCGAAAATCTTTTGACCTATCCTTATGTCAAAAAACTGGTGATCGAAGATAAAATTTTCATCCACGGATGGTATTACGATATCGAGACCGGTGCGATCGAATATTACGATCCTGAGAGTTACGAGTTCCGTCCTCTGAGTGAGCTGGCGGAATAATTTTCCGTTCACCCTGAGCTCAAGGCGAACGAGAGCTTTTTACCAATCCAAATACAAAAACAGTGACGAGAGAAAATAGTTTGCAATGAAAATGGAAACGGCCGAATACACGACGGCATAAATAGTCGATTCCCCTACTCCGCGCGCTCCTCCGGTTGTGTGATAACCGATGTAACTTCCGATTGAACTGACGATAAAACCGAATACCGCCGCTTTGATAATACCGGTCATAATATCATCAAATTCACCCAAACGCATCAACGTCTCTTGATAGGCTATCGGATTAATCCCCAGTACACCCGTAGAGATCAAATAAGCGGAGCCAATCGCAATAGCATCAAACCATATGACCAAAAGAGGGAGAGAAATCACCGTTGCCACAATACGGGGAATAATCAAATATTCTTTGGAGTTCACCCCCAAAATATCGATCGCATCGATCTGCTCGGATACTCGCATCGTCCCCAATTCAGCCGCCATTGCACTGATGGAACGGGAAATCAACATTAATGAGGCGAATACGGGACCCAGTTCTTTGGTAATCGAGAGAAAGATCGTATATCCCATAAAGCTCTCAATTCCGAACTGGTGGAACCCGTTATATAGTTGAATCGCCTCAACCATACCCGTAAACAGTGCCGTCAGTGTCACGACGCCGATACATCCCAATCCAATAACATCAATTTGGGTCAATAGAATTTTAGGGCGTTTCATCACGTGCAAATACAGCGGTACCAGTCTGACCTGAAACAGGATAAAAATCCCGAAACGTTCAATCGCTTCTACAATATTCAAAAATGGTCGGCCGATAAAGCCGAATAGCTGTTCAATCATAACGTCGTTTATCCTCACGATAGTGACTCTAAGTGTAACCAAAAGGTTCTAAAATTTCCGAATGCTCTCATTGCCCTACGTAAAAGTACGTAAAAAAGTTTCCATCTCCGCTGAGGGCATCGGTTTCGCATTCAAATACCCTTGAATATTATGGCACCCTTTTGAGACTAGATACGCTTGTTGCTCATGGGTTTCAACCCCTTCGGCGATCACATCAAATTTCATCGTTTTTGCCAAAAAAATAATCGATAAAACAATGGCGGCATCATTGCGGTTTTTTGGGATATCGCGGACAAAGGACTGATCGATTTTGAGCTTGTGGATGGGCAATTTTTTTAAGTAAGAGAGGGATGAGTAACCCGTTCCAAAATCATCGATAGAGAGATGAATACCGAGATCAGAAATTTTTTGCAGCATCTTGATAGCCTCATTCGGATGCTTCATCGTATACCCTTCGGTAATTTCCAGTTCAATCCATTCATATTTGCACTTTAAGTCAATCAACCTTTGCTGGAGCACTTCAACAAAATTCTCTTTTTGTAGCTCAATAGCAGAAATATTGATGGCAACCCGCCCCGGATTCAACCCCATACCATACCAAGCAGCGATTTGTGTTGCCGCTTGGATAAATACCAATTCTCCTATTTTATCGATCAAGCCGGCATCTTCCGCGATGGGGATAAATACCCCCGGAGATATAAGCCCTTCGGTCGGACTTTGCCACCGTACCAAGGCTTCCATCCCTACAATTTTACGAGAAACCGCATCTATTTGTGGCTGATAATAGACGACAAACTCCTGATTATCGATCGCATTGCGGATATTTTTGGTCATTAACATATGCAAAAACGTTTTTTCGGTCATTTCCTTCGTATAAAATTGATACGTATTA
>DASUMY010000175.1:0-24363 GCA_036277435.1 Sulfuricurvum sp. | reverse complement strand
GGACGACATTCACCAACGCCAGCAAATAGAAAAGTCCGCTAAAGGCCAGAAGATAATTCAGCTCGTACGGGAAATCATAAAAGGGCAATCCTCTCAAATTTCCAAACAGCAAAGAGAGACTCATAAAGAGCAAAAAGATGTTCCATACCATAAAGTAACGGTGCAAATGCTCGATTGCTTTGGCCGTAAGGACCCCTTCTTTGTCGAACAATGCAAAGGGGAGCAAGGAGAGGATCAGCGGAAAAAAACCGTACAGCATCAACGAGATATGCAGCGATCGGGCGCGATCAGCCCCAAGAAGGGTCATCGAGCCGTCCACTCCCAGCAGTTCCAGCGAATAGACCAATCCTGAGCCCAGCCCCAGTATCAGCCAAAACAGCGCGAGAGGAAGTTCACGGTCGATAAATGGTTTTAACACGCCCGTCCTCCATTTCGATCACCCTATCCGCATAATCAATGATTTTTTTATCATGAGAGGCAACGACAAATCCGGTCCCCTCATGCGCAAACTCCCGGAAGAGTTCATACACGCCCAATGCATTTTGCGTGTCCAGATTTCCCGTCGGCTCATCGGCGAAAACGACCGACGGGTGATTGACCAATGCTCGTGCAATCGCCGCGCGCTGCCGCTCTCCCCCCGAGACTTCATCACTGTACCGAGCTGCAAACGGTGCAATTTTGAGCCGCTGAAGCAAAGGATCGATATTCGCATCGTCTACCGCCGCCAAGGCAATATTTTCTCTCAGCGTCAAATAGGCAATCAGATAATGGAACTGAAACACAAACCCGATGTGAGTCCGGCGAAAGAGGTCAATGTTGGCGATATCATCCAACGTTTTTCCCCCATAGGTCACCGCCCCTTTGGTGGGCTGAAGCAGCGTCGAGAGGATCGAAAGCAGGGTTGTTTTTCCGCTGCCGCTCTCCCCCACGATGGCCACAAATTCGCCCGAGCCAATGTCAATATCCACACCGCGCAATACCGGTTCATGGCCATAAAAATGTTCCAATCCCTGTGCTGCTATAATCATTGGTACCCCTTGGCGATCAGACTCATAGGATCAATCCGTGACGCATACCATGCAGGCAGTAACGTCCCGAAAAGGGCCATTACGACCGAAACGATAAAGACCTTGATCAACATAGCCATCGTAATCTCACCATTGATGTAGCCTTGAAACTTGTCGGCATGTTTGATAAGCTCCAGTATCCCCTCGCTGATTCCCCACGCAACACCGAAAGCGATAAGGGCAATTATGAGAGTTTCCGTGAGCAGTTTCACGATGATCGTCCCAGAGGAGAGTCCGATGGAACGCATAATACCAAACTCCGCTTTTCGGTCGTTCACTACCATACTCATCATACTGACAATTCCCAATATCCCCATCAGAAATGCCATCGCTCCAATCACATCGGAACTCGTTTGGATAATTTTAAATTGGTTGTAGGAGTCGATAAAAGCATCGGTCGTTTTCGCTTCCAATTCCGAATCCAGCGCATTGATCTGATTCACAACCGTATCACTGTTCCCCAAATCCGACAAACTGACGAGAAAAATCGAGGTGCTTTTGTGAAACAGTTCTCCCCCATCGCTCAGATTCATCACGACACCGCCGTCTTCAAAACCGATCTTGCTTTGAAAAACACCGCTGACCGGAAACGCTTTTTTGGAGAGCATAATGGTTTTCGGGTGTTTAAGGGTTTCATATATCTTGGAGCCCAGCAACACTTCCCCCTTCTTGGGATACCGCCCCTCTTTTAACCCGTAGCTCTCGAATCGATTCTCGCTGACCCCGTAAATACCGACAATCGGAAGCGGTTCCACCGGAGAAGCTCCTAAAATCAGGGCATGCACCTCTTTGACCCCCGATATCGCCATCATGGGGACACTGAGCGACCTATTAATATCACTGAAAAAGGTATCAGCGATCCCCTTTTGCGTGACGATAATGTCGCCATCGGTTTTAAGCATGGCGCTGTACATGCTCACAACACCCCCCGCAATCGCGCTGATCAGAAAAATAGCAGCGATAGAGACCGTCATGCTCACAAAAATGAGCGCCGTCTTAAAGCGGTTTTTACGCAATGCTTTAAGAGGGGTTATCATTTTTCGATCGCCGCTTTCAATTCAGCTGCCGTACTGATAAACTCCACTTTCGTTAAAAAGTTGCCTCTAAACTTCATCACGGTGATTTTTTCCTCTTCCCCCGGAAACTTTAGCCCTTGTTCTTCATCCCGAATCAACAAAACCGTATGGGGATATTTACGCATTTTGGGCAATGCGAACGTTTCCGTAATAAAGTTCGGCATTTGGCTGATATCGGCCACAAAAGCCGCATTGTTTTTTTTCAGATACCCTTTTTCCTGCGCGGCGATGTATTCGTTTACCGTTGCACCGGTCCCTTTTTCAAACGCCATAATCAATGTTTTCGGCATCGCCTTGAGCGTATAGCGCTTGCCGTGCTGATCTTGTAAATCCAACGGCATAACCGACTGGCCGATACGGTACGGAGCCGCCATCAAACCGACCGCCATACAAAGGGTGATAATAATTTTCTGCATGTTTATTCCTGCTCTATAAAATGATGATAGTATAGAGCAAAAAAGGAGAATAGAAAGTAAATATGTTTATTTATGCGTAATAGTTTGAAGCGTTTCGTGAATCGAGCGTAATTGATCCATCGTGAGGTGGAAGCTGTCATCCATCACCTTGTCGAGGTGATTCATCTCGGTGAGCGTAATTCCTAGCGGATCTTTTTTAGCCGCTTTTCCGACCCCATCCGTAATCACAACATTGTCCAATTTTTTTCCGGCATGGCGGAGGAAATAGGTCAAAAAGTAACCCCCAGAGTGATCTTTTTCAATCGCAACAATCGCCCGTTTCGCCCCGCTGTTTTCAAACGTGATATTCGGAGCGAGCTGTTTAAAATCATCGATAGAGAGATATCCGACATATACTTTTGTGTAAATATCATGATAACGCTGCGTCGCGCTTCGGCGGAAAAAATCCCAGTCCATCGGTGCCTTGCCGCGTAACGATCGCAACATCCACGTAAGGGTGCTGTAATATTTAAAAGCAGCGACTTTTAAATCATCCGCATGAGCGATTTTATCGCTTTCAATCCGGACCATCGGAGCGCGAGGGGAGCGTGTGCTCAAACTCTCCAAGATATGGCGGGCACTGTACGGCTGGGTCATCCATACGCTGGCATACGGCGGAAGGTCGGATGTCCCCGTAGCCCCCTCGTTGAGAACCAGCAGCGCTTTGACGGTGTACCGGGGAAAGAGCACTTCCAAGAGCGCCCGTTTTTTACGAAGCCGTTTTTTGAGATTGCTGACCGATTTAACAAGCGTCATTTCGACAAAGTAAAGCTCTTTATCGGTAAACAGCAGTCCGTCAAATTCTCCGATCTCTTTGTGGCGGGCGCGGTAAATAATCTGCCCTTTCCAGCTGACCGAGAGGGCATCGCTTTGGGCATGGGTGCGGTGCTTATGCGGTCCTTTGATAATGAACTGTTTTATTTTTGGTTCATTGGCCGCATAACGGAGAAGTTTTTCATAAATGTAGTTCTCATACACTTCCCCCTCGAACGAGCGGAATGCACTGACATAACTTTCATCCTCCATCGTCAGCCCTTTGGCCTCAAGTGAAAGGAGATGATCAATATTGTAGTCATAATAGAGCAGGTTATCCCCGAGCTCTGCATCCCCATGGGGGATGACGGTTGAATTAATGGTTAAAATAGGAGCCTCTTTGAGCGTTTCTAGGCATCCTTCTAAAATGCCCGCACTATTTTAGCGAAATTCTTAAAAAAACTCTATTTCGCCTTCCTCTCCCAAATCAACCTCCGTGCCGGTTATGATCGATTCGATTTGCATACAGGAGCTGAAAAACGAACCGTCCAAATAGTGAATATCCTGCGTATCTTGAATCTCAAACACATGCTCTATCCACGACGAAAGATCATTTTTGAAATACTCTAAAAACTCCAATACCTTGGCCCGTTTTAGTGTATCATCCACCAGCACTCCCGCATTCGCTTTGAGCAGCGTTGATAGGGAAATAATCGCATAGGCAAGTCCTGAAAATTCGTATAAAGCGCTGATGGCATTCGAATAGGCCCCCAGGACCTCATTCGCAAAATGGTGAAAGTTTTCCTCGCTCCCCTCTTCTTTCAGGGTAAGAAGCCACGATTCCCACTCCCGCTGTGCCTCCCGCAAATCCTGAACTTCGCCGAACGCATCGCTGTCGATGCTCTCAACGTATTCGCGTGCCGTGATTTTCGTCACAAAGCTCTCGCGCAGCACCTGATTCTCTATGGCGCCGATGGAACGAGTCTCCGCAGTTTTTTCGCCCGTTGGAACAGCTTTCTCCTCTGATATGGGCTGTTTTTCATGCGAGATTGAGGGAAGAACAGCCGTCTCCTTCCGCTCTCTCTTTTCTTCAATCATGCGAATACGAAACGCCACCATAGTCTCATTGATAACACAGCTATTTCCCAAACCATGAATCAGATGTTCCATACTTGGATCGCGTTGGGTTCGTACAGGCAACGCGACATGAATAAACACCTCATCAAAACTCTCTTCTATCGTAATGGTCACCGCGGTATTCTTCTTGATCTCTTGATGCAATAATGCGTAGAGTAACTCAATAATCATATCGATGTTCGTACATACGGAAGCATGGGCACACTCGAAACGCATCAGCAGCCATACGCCGAAATCCATGATCGCTTCAATCGTATGAATATCAAAAATCGTTTTGAACGCACGAATTTCATCACTAAAAGGGTTGAGGGCTGGTTTATGCCCCAATAGCTTTTTTTCCTGTCCGCCCATCGAAAACGCACCGGCATAGCTTTGCAATTTTAAACGGATCAGATCTTTATCGATCGGTTTTCGAATGTAGGCGGCAACGCCGATTGAGGCCATATTCTCTTCCATTTTCGGATCAATCACCGCCGTTACCGCCATGATAACCGTATCGGGATAACGCTCCTTTATGAGCTTAGACGCTTGAAATCCGTCCAAACGGGGCATCATGATATCCATCAGTACGATATGCGGCCGCAGCGTCTCACATTGATCCACCGCATCACGCCCATCTACCGCCTCAAAAATATCAAATCCCTCAATACGACGGCAAATAGCCCGCAAGACCAACCGATTATCTTCAACATCATCAACGATGAGTAATTTTAAATGCTCCATTCGCTCTCTCCTTGTGACCTAGTGAATAATGGAATTTGGAGGGTAAAACAGCTCCCTCCTCCTAGCGTTGAAACAATATTAAGGGCCATTCCCATCCCTTTGGCATACTCATTCACGATTCCAAGCCCCAGACCCGTCCCCTGATCATGGGCCCCTACTTGTTCAAACGGCTCAAAAATCCGCTCCATTTTATCCTCCGGAATCCCGATCCCCGTATCTTCGATTTCGATCCAGCACGAATCTCCCATCTCTTTGACACGCAGCTGTACATATCCCCACTCCGTAAATTTAATCGCATTCGAGATCAGATTCAAAAGAATTTGTCGCAAACGTACGACGTCGCATTGAACAAAAAGAGCCCCCTCCGGAAGCTCCAAAAGATACTCTAACGCGACTTTGGTATTTAAGCCGCTGGTGCTCTCATAGATATCCCGCGTCAGTGCAATAATGTCGGTGGACACCATCTCATATTTCCCTTTTCCGGATCGAAGCTTCGCCATGTCCAAAAGCGAATTAATCAAATGGAGCAGCTGCTGAGAGTTTTTATGGGAACGTTCAAGGTACATCTTGACCAAATCCCGACTCTCTTCGTCCACAAAAATCTCATCAAAACTCTCCAGCGCCTGGTCGGTAAAGTTAATAATGGCATTCAACGGCGTCCGGAGTTCATGAGAAACCTGATCAAAGAATTTGCTTTTTTCTTCGAGGGTTTTAATGGCTTCTAACTTCGATTCGATCACTTCGGTAATTTCATGCCGCAGGGATAGGAATTCGACCACATTCCCCTCTCGATCATGGATAGGAACCATCGTTACATCGGAATAATGAATCCCTCCCAGTTTATCGGCATTTTCTAAAACGCCTCGATAAATTTTCCCTTTTTTGAGATTCTCCCATATGGCACTGTATTCCGCATCACTCATATGTGGTCCCCGAAAAATGGAAATATGCTTGCCGACCAATTCACCGTATCCATACAAAAACACCTCGCTCAGCGCTTTGTTGGCATAGGTAATAATCCCATTCAAATCACATTTGTATACGAGCGTTGCCGCTTCAATCGCTTTGTCGTATTGGCGGAGCATAAACTGTGTTTTTTCACGGTCTTTTACACTGCTTTTAATCCCTTCTTCCAACGCCGCCTTGTAGCCCATCAATCCCGTCACATCGGTTAGGGTCAGCACATAGATCTCATCATAGGGCTTTAAGGGGGCCAAGGTGAGATTAAACGCATGGACCACCCCCTCTTTCGCAATTCCCACGCGATAATCGGACTTCTCTCCGCTCAATACCGATTCATACCACCGTTTATTTTGATACCCCTCATAGATATAATCAAATTTATTAATCGGTTCAAAAAAATCTCTGAAACTAAACGCTTCTGAAAAAATATCTTTCTTTAGTGACTCACAAAAATCGATCATGGAACGATTGGCATCGATGATACGTTCCCCATCTGTCAGTGCTATCAAATCGGTTGTTGAATTCATAATCGCTTCATAATAATGACACTGCAGATCTTTGTCATTAAACCGCTCTTTAATGGTCTCTTTGGTCACAACCGTACTCTCTAAATCCGGCATTATTTCCCTTTTTGCACTCATTTCGAATTTATGACTTATGATAAATTATATTTATACTACATAAAAATACATCTTAAATAACATCTATAATTTTTCAGGAATGCTCCATCCTTTTTTTAATTTCCTCTTTTGGCGGAACATGTTACACTTTTTGTATGCAACATTTCACTCCTACCGATGACCAGATCCGCTCGCAGTTTGTCACATCGCTGATGAACTATTTTAAAATAGAAGAGGACATTTTTTTGCGCGGCCATATCGATGAGCTGCTCCGTCCCATCAGCGTCACGAAGTACAGCGAGTTTCTCCATCGCCTCTCAACGAAAGAATTCGCTTTTAAGACCGGGATCGAAAAAATCGCCCTCATTGCCCAAGAGTTTATAGAAGAACAACTCTCCCCTCTGGAGCAAGAAGCACGAGAGCGAACCGAAAAACTCTACAACCTTATGTACGACCTGCGCCGCAGTATCACTGAACAGCGCGACGGAGACCACAGCGCATTGGAGCGGTTTGAGAATGTCCGTTTTACCTCGATCAAACGCACCGACTCCTCCGAACTGCTTTTGGACGGTGTCGATATCGACGTCATTCGCAACGTCACGAAAAAATGGATTTATGACTACGTATCGCTTGATCGAGGGTTGTTTGAGTCCCGCATTGAGCGTGAATACATGACACTGCTTCTCGAGCGGGAACGGGCAAAAAACACCCCCCGTATCGCATCACGGACCAAAGCCGCCCTTGCAGGAAAACGATCGTGATTACGATCCCTCTCACCCTCATCGACCGTGATGATTTGAGCCTGCTTGAGCGGGCACTTATCCCGCTGATCGTCCGTCACAGTATGACATGGGGGGATAAACCAAAAGCGCTCAGCGCATCCGTACTCTCGGAATATGTACGTCACAGCACCAAAGAGGTGGTCGAAGCGCTCGATGCCCTCGTCCACAAAAAGATTCTCAAAACAACGCGCGAGAAAACCCCGCAAGGGGTGATGATCCTGTACACCCTTGCCCCGATGCAATTGGTTCCGGACTCATTATCCCCTGCCCTCGTATCCCATCAATACAGCGACAGCAATTATTATCTCAATCTTTCCAATGAAACGTACGAAGAGCTGCATGCCTATGCGCTTCAGGCATGCGACCGAGAGGGGATCCGCCGGGAGGTTTTCGATGATTTCAATCTCTATCAGCGAAGCGAAAACCGCCGATCCTTTGACTGGTGTGCGGAGTTCGAACGGTGGATTCGCCGCGAACGCGCGTCCAATGCCCCTGCCCTAGCATCTGCAAACCAACTGGAAGAGAACAAACCCAACAGTGAACAATTCGAAATGGCACAATATTTCATCCGCCGCCTTGCATCCGTAGATCCCCAGTTTGAAGAGCCTTTTGATGTCATGAGCTGGGCACGCCAGATCCAGTACCTCATCGAATCGGGAAATTACACCCTGTTGGATATAAAATCCGGTATCGACTGGCTTTTCAGCGCCAAAGGGGACTGGTTCCGCCCCAACGTCCCCGATGCCTACCATTTACGCAAACATTTTAAACGCCTCATCGCCCATACACGCAGCTTCCGTGACGGTGCTCCCAAGCTCCCCGATGGGATCAATATTTTCGATATTATCGGACGCGAATAACCAAAATCTTATTTTTTCTCCTCACCCTTTCCATGCTATAATCAAAAAAATCGGAAAAAGGGGACGTATGAATCTTCTGGCACTCTATGTGAACCAATCCATCACCCGTACCGCCATTGAATCCGCTTTGGAAATCACCCTCATCAAAGGATTTGAAAACGGCTACTACGGCCAAAACAAAACGCTTCACCTCGTATTAGCCCCCTTCGGGGTACTCACCCTCATCAGCGAAAACAAAAAAGAGATCACCCAAGCACTCCATAAACTGGGCATTACCCTGCACGCCGAGGAAGAACCTTCCCATCCCTATCAAGATTATCCCATTGAAATCAATCCCTCGCTGCCAAGGTCGTTTGAAGTGACCAACGAGGCAATCATTCTCAAAAACAGCTCCGTCATCAGTTACAACATTATCGCTCTGGCCGTTTCCCAAAGCGTGGGGCTGGAAGTCTACGAACACCGCCTGAATACCCTCTTCGGCCAAAGCCGCCGTATCGTCGAATCCATCCATACCTTTTCCATCACCCGCCGTTCCCAACTGCTGCAATTTACCAAACGGCTTGCCCTCACACGCCATGATATGGTGAGCAATCTTTTACTTTTGGATAAACCGAATATTTTATGGGATGAGGCCGAAGCGGAAGCGCTCTATAACCGTTTGGCCTATGTTCTGGAGCTTTATGACCGGCATGAAATCGCCTTGTCCAAACTCTCTCAGATCAAAGAAGATGTCATGCTCGTCATGGACCTGATCAACCACAAAAAAAGCGAATTTTTAGAGTGGATCATCATTATTCTCATCGGTGTCGAAATCCTGATGGGGCTCATCGAGTGGTTTCGATAATCGGCGTTTAGACGCGATCGCATCCGCTGCAGGGGATCGTCCGATTTCGCCCCTGGTGCTTCGCTTCATACAGTGCACGATCCGCCCGTTCGATCGCCGAATGCAGCGTATCCTCCTTCGACACATTGGTCACCCCGATACTGCACGTAATTTGGTGTACATTTCCAAAATCATATGCTTCCACCGCACGCCGGATCTTCTCGGCAACCCCGTACGCCTCATCGCAATTTGTATGGCGCAGCAGCAGTACAAACTCCTCTCCTCCCCATCGGGCGAAAATATCGGCATCGCGGATGGATCCAAGGACAATCGAGGTAAAGGTTTTCAAAACATAATCCCCGATATTATGACCATACGTATCGTTCACCGCTTTAAAATGGTCCAAATCAACCATCATGAGCGATAGGTTGCTGTGATACCGTTTTACCGATGCGGCCTCTTTCTCAAAGAGTTCGGAGAACATATGCCGGTTGTTAATCGAAGTGAGGGGATCTTTCGTTGCCAAGGAGGCTAGATGCTGATTCTTTTTCTGCAAAATTTGCGTCAATTCCTCAAATTGGTGAAAATGTTCGTGGACCAGCTGCGACCATTTGAGATACGTGCGGGAAATCAGGTCCTGCTGAGTGATGATACCCAAGATGAGCGCATCATCATCAACTACCACAATCCGTTTGTACTGACGTGTTTTAAAAAAATCCAAGGCATCATTGATGGACGCCCTCATACTCATCGTTTCAAGAGGCGAGGACATCACCTCCCCCGCTTCAATGCTGTGGCATTTTGCGTCGTCGATGAATTTCAAAATATCTTTGGACGTGATAATCCCTGCGGGACGACTCCCTTCCTGAATAATCACACAATCCATCGGAGAATCTTTCATATATTCCAGCACCGTATTCATCGTCACGGAACGGTCAAAACTTTTAAACCCGAATTTTTTATCAAAAACGGATCCGATCTGCAAACTTTCCAAAACGACCTGCGGATCAACACTGGCGACAATGTCGCTGTTGGTCACAATACCGAACAAAGAGCCGTCTTCATTGCAGACACAAATATGTTCTCCTTGATCGTCGGTTACATTCAGCGCATTGACGACGTTGCTCGCTTTGTCTAAAAGCGGAAGCGTGCGCAATTCAATTTGCGACAGGGGGGTCGAAAAATCAATCCCCTCCACCTTCAAACGGATCAAATCTTTTGAAGTAATAATATGGTGCAGCGGACCGTTTACAACGACGATACTGCGGTGGCTGTGCTGATGCATTTTCTGAAGGGCATCATAGACCGTATCGTTAATATCGGTTGAAATCACGTCGGTCGTGGCAATTGATTCTAAGGTAGGAAAAAACATATGGGCAAAACTCCTTTTTCTATCTTGATTATACCCCCAACTAGCATTAAGAAATTCTTTTTTTTAATGAAGAAATTATATTTAACATAATATAATTTTAGAAATTATTTTAGGATGTCGCCATGGTATACGCGTTGCTTGGTCTAATGCTCATCGCCGTCTCATGCGGATCGTTTTTTTATATCAGGGCTTTAAATCGCAAAGCGTCCGACAGTAATGACTCCTATTTTTCTCTTTTCAATAACTCCCCCGTCGCATTGATCGTTCTTGGCCCCAATCACCGCATTATCGAATGGAATCAGGCGTCGGAGGAGATGTTCGGCTATACAGATTCTGAAGCGATCGGCAAAGAGATCACCGATCTTCTTGTCCCTCTATCGGACCGCGCACATGTCTTATCGGTACTGGCAAAAGCCTCTAAAGAAGGGGTAAGCACCTCCAAAAATTTTAATATCACCAAAGAAAAAGAGGAGTTGTTTTGCGAATGGCGAAACACAAAACATCATGAGACCATTATCTGCATGGCGCAAGACATCACAGCGTCCAAAAAAGTCCTTGATGATTTAAACAAACGATCCACCGCCCTCGAATCTTCGGGCGAAGCAATTCTCTACACGAACCACAAAGGGATCATTGAATTCGCCAACCGCAGCTTTTTTCTCCTCTGTTCGTCCGACCAAAAACAGATTTTTGCGTCTCATATCGGCGAATATCTCTTCGGCAATGTCACTGCGATGAATGCGATTCTCCCTCAGTTTGACGCCGACAATACGTGGAAAGGGACCATCATCAAACACTGCTTCGGGATCGACAAAGTATTCAGCGTCGTCATCACCGCCATTTACAACCGTCACCGTCTCATTAGTTATATTGCCAACCTTCACGACATTACGGAGCTCAGTTCACACGTTCATGCCCTGACCCATCAAGCCTACCATGATCCCCTCACCGGAGCAACCAATCGCTCGGCAATGGATACACGGCTGATGCAAGCCATTCACCATGCGGAACGGTTGAGTACGAAAGTGGCGCTCTTCTTTATCGATTTGAATGATTTTAAAGTGGTCAATGATTCGTATGGGCATGAAGTGGGAGACAAACTTCTTTCCGGAGTTGCCGCGAATCTGCGCTCCTGCTTGCGCAACACCGATACGATAAGCCGCTTTGGCGGCGATGAGTTTGTTATCATCATCGAAGAGATCAAAAACCAAGAACATGTGGACACCGTCTACAAAACCATCCAAGCCGCTATCAATGAACCGATCGTCATCGATCCCTCACTCACCATCACCGCAAAAGCGAGTATCGGTATGGCCCTCTATCCCGAAGATGCTGCCGATCCCGACTCCCTGATCAAAGCGGCGGATGCATCGATGTACGCCATAAAAAAACAAAAAAATGCCCTGCAAGCTGCCGCTAAAAAAGCCAAAAAAACACTCTCCGAAGAACCGGTTCTGGCTCTCTATCCTGATCCCGTAGTGCAGTAATCCATTCTCTCCCCCCTTTGCTATAATTACGCCATAGATACAAAGGAAAAAAATCATGCATTACTCATGGCTCGTCATCATCAGCTTGGCCGCTTTGTTAAGCGGCAATCCCATATGTCTGCAGCAAGGCTACCCAGATATCGTTCAATCGGCGAACGACCAAACCATCATTTTAAAAGACGGCACGAGCCTTCCATACCGCACCTCATCTTCGAAAACAGCGTGGGATGACAAAATCAACAATGCCGATCTCTCGAGCCAGCTGAGTCAAGCCTATGATGCGGGGGGGATCGATACCCCTCCCCCCTATCTTTTTGATCCGGGACGGTTACGCTATCAGCCCTTCTTCCAAGCGCTATACGGCAAAGACAAACCTTCCATAGAAAAAAATCTCGTGACGATAGAGTGGCCCACCCTCAAGGGGAAGAAAAAACTTCAGGTGAGTAAAATAGGGGGAGTCGATAAAAAGCTCGCAGCCGTAGGGCAGGAGATAGCCCGTCTTCCCAAAGCGGATCGCATCTGGGCCGAAGGAGCCTGCACCTATGAATACCGGGTCATCAAAGACACCGATCGCCTCTCGATGCACAGCTTCGGCATTGCTATTGATCTCGCCCCTGCAAAAACCCAGTATTGGAAAGGGGAAGCCTCTGCTGAAACGGCTAAAATCAGCTATAAAAACACGATGCCCCTCTCTATTGTCCGTATTTTTGAAAAGCACGGCTTTATCTGGGGAGGGCGCTGGTATCACTACGATACGATGCATTTTGAGTACCGTCCGGAGCTTCTGGCCCCGGCATGCGTTGCCCACCGAAACTAAATTATTTCAGAAACGCGATCACTTTCTCAACAGGGCGGCCGATAATCGCTTTCTCTCCTTGAATCAGTATCGGGCGCTCGATCAGCTTGGGATATTCGGCCAACGCATCAATCAGTTTCGCTTCCTCTTCCACCTTTGCCAATCCCAGCTCTTTATACAGCTCCTCTTTCGTCCGCATCAGTTCGCGCGCCGAAACGCCCAGTTTTTTGAGCAGCGCTTCAATCTCTGCTCGTGCAGGTGAGCTTTCAAGGTATTTAACCACGTCGTAAGCTTCCCCTTTTTCCTGCAATAGACTCAATGCTTCCCGCGATTTCGAACATTTGGGGTTGTGCCAGATAGTCGTCATAAAACGATCCTTTTTTTAGCGGTATTATAACGTTTTGATAAGACGCACTGTGCTATAATCGCCGCATTATTTGAACCTCTATTAAGGCTATTATTATGGGACAAACCATTACGGAAAAAATCTTCTCCGAGCACGTCGGAAAACCGGTCTATGCAGGCGAGATTATCCGCTGC
Organism: Sulfuricurvum sp.; assembly: GCA_036277435.1. Taxonomy (GTDB): domain Bacteria; phylum Campylobacterota; class Campylobacteria; order Campylobacterales; family Sulfurimonadaceae; genus Sulfuricurvum. The sequence goes on along the minus strand of DASUMY010000175.1, from coordinate 10,909 downwards.
CCGATCGACATGGTCATCGGCAACGATATCACGACCCCGATTTCGATCAAAGCATTTGAAGACATCGGCGCCACCAAACTGGCCAATCCGGAAGGATTTTCAATTGTTTTGGATCACTTCATCCCTGCCAAAGACATCGCGTCGGCTAACCAAGCCCGTATCAGCCGTGATTTTGCCAAAAAATACGAAATGAAACACTTTTTCGATGAAAAAGATATGGGAATCGAACACGCTCTTCTTCCTGAAAAAGGGCTCGTCGTTCCCGGTGACGTCATTATCGGTGCCGATTCTCACACCTGTACGCATGGCGCACTGGGCGCTTTCTCCACAGGAATGGGTTCCACCGATTTGGCATTCGCCATGATCACCGGAGGCAACTGGTTCAAAGTACCCGAAAGCATCAAAGTCGTCCTGAGCGGCAAACCGGGGAAATACACGACCGGCAAAGACATTATCCTCGAAATCATCCGTATGATCGGTGTTGACGGTGCCTTGTACCGAACCTTGGAGTTTACCGGTGATACCATCGGCTACCTCAGCATGGATGACCGTTTCAGTATGTGTAATATGGCGATCGAAGCAGGGGCGAAAAGCGGTATCGTCGCCTACGATGAGATCACGGCAGAATTTTTGAGCGATAAACCTCTGGCACGAGAAGTGAAAAAACACTATTCAGACGCGGATGCGGCATATGTGCAAGTGCTCGAAATCGATGTGGCTCGTCTTGAGCCCGTTATCGCCTACCCGTTCTTGCCTTCCAACGGCCACAGTATCACCCAAGCCGTGAGCGACCATATCAAAATCGATCAGGCGTTTATCGGAAGCTGTACCAACGGCCGCCTAAGCGATCTTAAAATCGCCGCTGAAATCCTAAAAGGCAAACGGGTCCATCCGGATGTTCGTCTGATCGTCACTCCGGGAACACAGCGCATCGTACGTGAAGCGACAAAACTCGGCTACATCGACATTATCATCGATGCGGGCGGCGTCGTCTCCAATCCGACGTGCGGCGCATGTCTGGGGGGTTACATGGGGATTTTGGGCGATAACGAAGTCGCTGTCTCCACGACCAACCGTAACTTTGTCGGACGGATGGGTTCGCGCAGTTCCAAAGTCTATTTGGCAAACTCTGCCGTTGCCGCGGCTTCCGCTATCACGGGCTACATTACCGACCCCTCAACCATCCACTAAATAACCCTATTTGCCCTTTCGGGCAAATCCTCTTTATTCATCTTTCGATGCTATAATAATTTATCTTTACCCCGACACAAGGAATTTTCATGAAACGTACCCTTATTGCTTTGACTTTTTCACTCTCCCTTATAACCTCCAATGCCATGGCATTTGATTTTGGGTCCATCATGCAAACCGTCTCTCCGATTGCCGATGCAGGGCTCTCCACGAATCCATTGGTTAACAATCTCACGACCAATCTGGGTGTCACCCCTACTCAAGCGATCGGAGGAAGTGCCGCCCTTTTAAATGATGCGAAAAAAGATATGAAACCCGCAGATTTTCAAACGCTCACCACCAAAATGCCCGCCGTGGGTACCATCCTCGCCGCGGCTCCTGCAGGAACGGGAACCCTTCCTGCTCAGTTTTCAGCCCTTGGGATGCAGCCCGAAATGATCACCAAATTCACCCCATTTTTGCTCGATTACATTAAATCAGGGACGACGCCCGCCATGGCCCAACTCGTCCAAACGGCACTGGCCCAATAATACCTCCTCTCTTTTCTCTGTGCCGGAATCAAAAATTCCCGCAGAAGAGAAGCAAAATTCACCATCTTTGGCTACAATGATTTCATGAGTATCCCCATTCTATTTCCATCCGTTGCAACGATATTTTTTGCCATGGTGCACTATCTTAGCTATACTCGTGTCATCCGGCGTTTGCATATCAAACCCCAAACCCGTTCCCTTTTTAAATATCTAATAATCGCCAACTTGTTGGGGGTCATCGGCTACCTGTCAAGCCGTTATCTGCTCAGTCCCCCCAAACTTCTTTATTTTCTCTTTTCGCTCACTATCGGTGTCGGTTTTCTCCTTTTTATAGGGACCATTGTGTATGAACTGCTGCATCTGCTGCAGCGTCTTGTCCCTTTTAAAGAAGAGAAACGGACCTTTTTCAAACGCTCAACGGATATCGGTTTTTTAGCACTCGGGAGTGCGTACATAGGAGCCGGAGTCATTGAGGGGGCCAAAGATCCGATGGTGCAGTTTGTGGATGTCAATCAGAACCGCTTTGGGAGCGCTGCGTATAGGATCGTTCAGATCAGCGACATGCACATCGGAGGACTGATCGATAAATCGTTTGTCGCCAAAAGCGTTGCGGCCATCAACCACCTCAATCCTGATCTCATCGCTATCACGGGGGATTTATGTGATGCCCATATCGATGTCGTCAAAGAGGCCATCGATGAGTTACGCCATCTCAAAAGCCGCTATGGAACCTATTATGTTGTCGGGAACCATGAATATTTTCACGCCATAGATGCCACCATCGCTTACCTCAAAACGCTGGGAATCCATGTGCTGGAAAACAGCTCCGCCCTCATCAATAACGATTTTTACATCGCCGGAGTGTATGACCTTTTTGGGTTTCGGGCCAACACCCATATCCCCGACATTGCCCAAGCGATGCAAAACATTCCCGCCGCTCTCCCGACGCTACTCTTAGCCCATCAGCCGAAATACGTGAATTTTCTTGAAGGCTTCTCCCCCGCATTGATTCTCAGCGGCCACACGCATGGAGGGCAGATTTGGCCCTTTGGACATCTGGTCTCGCTTGCCCAGCCCTATGTGAAAGGGCTGCATACGCTGGATAAGAACCGCCATATTTATGTCAATAGCGGCATTGGATTTTGGGGACCTCCGATGCGCTTGGGATCGCAGTCTGAAATCACCTGCATCACTTGGTCATGATACAATTCGTATTACACTACACTACAGGAGTTCATCGTGTTTGATATACCCTGCATCCTTTTTGCCGGCGGTAAAAGCTCCCGTATGGGACAAGACAAATCGCTCCTTCCCTTCGGCGGCTATGCTACTCTCGCGCACTATCAGTTTGAAAGGTTGAGCCGACTCTTCGAACATGTGTACATCTCCGCTAAAAGCGCCGATAAATTCACCTTCAATCCTCCCGTCATTCAAGATCCCAAAGAGAGTGATTTTGCCCCTACGGCTGGATTTGTCAGCGCCTTTGAAACGCTTCGGTGCGAACGGATCTTTGTCCTTAGTGTCGACTCCCCTTTTGTCGATGAGACCATCATTCAGACCCTCATGGCCGCCGATGAGCCGCACTATGACGCCATCATCGCCAAAACCCCCTCCGGAACCCACCCGATGATGGGGATATATCATGCTTCCCTCGCAAATGAACTTCAGCGTATGCTTAACGAAGGAGATCATCGTCTGGGCAAACTCCTCTCCTCCTCTAAAACTCGCTACGTCCATTTTGACAATGAAGAGCTTTTTGCCAACCTTAACCATCCTCACGAATACGAAGAGGCACATTCACGTTATAATTCTACAAATACAACAAAGTGAACGATTATGAATTTAACCCATTTAGATGAACGTGACCGGCCGAAAATGGTCGATGTATCTGATAAAACGACCACGTCACGCGTTGCTGTTGCGAGCGGGCTGATTACGATGAGTCAGGCCGCCTTTGATGCCGTCGTCAACCAAACCGCGAAAAAAGGGCCTGTTCTGCAAACGGCGGTTATTGCCGCGATTATGGGAACGAAAAAAACGTCGGATATTATCCCGATGTGCCACCCCTTGAACTTGAGCGGTGTTCATTGCGATATCGATGAACTCCCAGCATTGCCGGGATTTAAACTGACCGTAACGGCAAAATTAAGCGGGCAAACCGGCGTCGAGATGGAAGCCTTGACAGGTACGAGTATCGGACTGCTCACCATCTACGATATGCTCAAAGCCATCGATAAGAGTATGGTCATCGGACCGATTCAGCTCGAAACCAAATCAGGAGGAAAAAGCGGTGATTATCAACGAAATTGATCAGAAACTACAACTCGAGTATCCATGCACATGGTGCTACAAAGTGGTCGCCTACGAACGTGCCGGTATCGAAATCGCGGCAATGGAAATTTTTTGCGAACGTCCCTATTCCCTTAAACCATCCAATGTCAGCAAAAGCGGTAAATATATCAGCATGAACTTAGAACTTTTAGTCCATAATGAAGACGAAAGAACCTATTTCTATGAAACGCTCAAGGCGCATACCCATATAAAAATGGTTTTATAATCTTTACTTAATCAATGCATCCTCTTCTGATACCAGAAGGGGGAGAGCAAACAGGAGAGTACTATGGATCTTGAAATCTTCAAACGTGACATCAAAACACGCTACAAATCACTTGCCGATACCTCTATCGAAAACAAACTTGAAACCATTATCCGTTCCCTTGATGAGGAGTGGTCACTCACGCCACACAAACTGAGCTTGCAAGAGCTCAAAACGCTGACGGGTGCCATTTTGGAAGAAGAAACCGTGGAGATGCACAACTCGCTGGAAGAGTTAATGGCCCAAAAAGAGAGAATTGAGCGTCAAATCGTCCGAAAACGGGATGAACTTCAAAATCTTAAATACACCCTCTTTGATGCCATGGAAACCTACATGGACAATGATACGGCATTGCTTGAAAAGCTTCATCAGATCAAGCTGCAATCCATCGATTTGTTAGATCTGCTCGAAGAGATGGTCGAATCGGCGATCCTTACCACCTTGGAAAAAGGGAGCGATATCGAAGAGACGCTGCACGAAATCATCAAAGAGATCACCTTTGAAACCCTCAATGCCAATGTCCTCAATGCCGTGCGCATACGCCGTATTCTCTCCAGCATACTGCAAAGCGCCATCAACGTGACCGAAGCGACTCCAAATCAAGGTGATCTTATTTTACGCGGTACGATGCTGGGAATCCGCAGCGCCCTGCACAAATCGATCGATAAATTTCGTCAATATCTCCTCTACATTCCCGATGAAGTGAAAGCACTGCACCGTGAAGAGTATCAGCTTATCGAAGATGAACTGGGACAGATTCACACCCTTTTCAGCCAGATTATCCATGGTTTGGCAAAACACAATTCACCCGATATGATTGAAAAGCTTTCCTATATCGGGGAAGATATCCGCTTTGATACCGAAGAGCTGGCCATCCTCTCTCACGAAACGGTAGAACTGCTGCGCAATCGCCTCAGCCGATTAAAGCAGGGGATGAGCGACCGCAGCAATCAGCTGCTGAATTCCAAATCGGCTCAAGAAGCAAAAGCGATGGGAGCACGGGCATGGAGCGTCGCAAAATCAGCGATGGAAGGGGCCATCAAAGGGGCCAAAGAGGTTATGGAGAAGAAATAATACCGTTCGTCGAAGGTTCTATTCGTGGTTCGACAAAACAAGGGTACCGCTCGTGAAGCGATGTTTCCTTGAGCTCACCGCGAATGGAACCCTCTTTACATGTCCTTCGCGAGCGTAAACATCGTACTAAATTGCTTTGTATAGCTCTCACAACGGTCACATAGAGGATCGCCCCCTTTATACGGAAACGGGCATCGGCACTCATTACACATCACCATATCATAATGAACCAGTTGTTCGGCACGATCAAACGCAACGCTGATCAGATCATATCCCTCTTTTGCCGTAATCGCTTTTGGTTTACAGATATCTTCACAAATACCGCATCCGATACACTTCCCTTGGGAAAAATAGATCCCCTGCTTATCGGAAGTAGGGAAGAGTGCATCAGTGGGGCAAAACTGCGTACAGTCGCCGCAATTCGTACAGGTATCAAAATTGATTTGCTTGTTAAAAAACAGCGTGCTCGGCTCGCTGAAATTCGTACCGCTCATCGTCCCCACATGCTCTTTTAGGCTATTTTTTAACAGTATACGCTTCAACGGCATCGTCATATTGGGGAGTGCATGATGCGTTGCCGTCATGCTTTTCAGAGGTGCGGTATCCGCTCCCATCGCCTCTTTGGCTTTATCCAAACCTTTTCGAAACAATGCGCGTCGCGGCGCATGCTCTTCGACAACATCCAAGGTTTGAATCGCCTTTTCATGTCCGATTTGCGTCAGTATATGATTTGATTCCTCTATCTTTTGACGAATGGACGCTTCCATTTTCCCGGTTTCATTCAAGCTGCACGCGGCACAATGGCTAAGATCGCACACAACGTTATCACCGCTGCGTAGAACCATAACCAAAAGATGTTCCGCATCGAAAACCCCTAGACACGGCGTAGAGATCTTACACGACACCGTAGGGGTATTTTCATGGGCATAGGATGCGGCGAATTCATTCGGATCAAAGCTCTCTATCTCATACGCTTCCGTCGGACAGCTGCCGATACATCCGGCACACTCCACACATTCGTTTTCAAACAGGGTCAGCTTGTTACGGACCAAATGGATCGCATTTTTCGGACACACATCGATACAGATATGGCAATCGTTGTGGAAATATTCATTTCGCAGACAGCGCGTTGCCGTAAACGAAAAAAGATTGCTCTTTTGGATGAAATTGGCGTTACTCATTCGCTCCCCCCGTCGTCAAAAATTCATAGTCGGATGCCAAAAACTCGACCATAAAATCGCATATGTCGCGGTAAAAAGGGGTCGTTGCCATGCTTTTCATCCCCAGCATATACGGAACAACCCAGGCAAACAGATGCTCATCCATAAATTCCAATTGCCCCCGCAGCTCATTGCGGTAGACCAGCGTTTGCATAAATGCCAGTTCAATCGAAAGATGATCCGGAGCCATCAACTCCGTTTGATCCATATTCAGCTCAAACCCGTGGGTAAAATAAAAAGCCATAACCGGATTTTGCAATCCGACCAAGGTTTCATTTTTCGCATCCAAGACAAACGATTCGACCGGCTGCGTGTTGAGGAAAAACATCGACGTAAAATCTACGTTCAGCGCTTCATGCAGCTCTTCATCACTGGTCGTATTAAACCACTGTTGTGTCTCTTCACCAATAATCTCAAGCAATTGTTGATTGTTTTTAAGATCAGTGATAAAACGACGATCCACAATGTTACTCATGACTCTCGATAAAAATGCATAGATATAAAGACGGTATTCGTTGTTCATGATATTCCCTAAATTAAGTGCGCGATTGTGTCATAGAACGACTTTGAGATAGCCAAGTAAGCAGGATTAGTCAGAAGATGCAAACCCCGCATGGGGCTGCGATAGTGCTATAAGCACCCTTTGAAAAATGATTTTTTCGGTGGTGGCGGAGCTTTGAATTCAGTCGCGGCGATTGTGTTGGTCGCTGCATCATAGTTACCGGTAATGATAACGCCGTTCTTGTTCATCCCCTCGCCCAGTTCAGACACTTTTAACTTGCTGATATCAACCAGATAGGTTTTACCCGTTCCATGCTGAAACAATGCCAATTTTGGGTTAGTCGTTTCGCCCGGAGCGATTTTTTTGAAACAATCATCCGATCCGCACGCATAGTTTTCCAAATAACAGTCCGCGAATGCTCCTTGTGCAGCACATGCAGGGGTTGTTAAAAGCCCTTCAAATTCTTCTCCCTCGTTTGCGAATGCACTGAAAACCAATGCAGCACAAATCAAAGCAATCTTTTTCATTATTCTACCTCCGCTTTGAGAGTTTTGAGGTACGCCACGATGTCATCCAACGTGTTCTTATCTAAATGACTATAATCGGTCATTGTAGAAATACGTTTACCTTTTTCAACATTATACCATGGGGTATTGCTGTGAGCATTACGGTTATATCCAGGGACAACAACCGCAGATGGCTTCACAATTGACTCGCGCAGATACGAAGCCGTTGAATAGCCCCCTACGTTTTTAAGCGATGGTGCCATAAAAGACTTCGGATCAGCCGCACTCATTTGGTGACATCCGTTACATCCGTTGGCTTCAGCTGCCGCTTTACCTTTAACTGCGTCCCCTTTTGAGTCCGTTGTCAAATCAGCTACCATAGGTGCATTCGCTTTTTGACCCTCAAGATTCACAGCGATCCATGCACTTAGGTTTTTAAGCCCGTTACGCCCCATACTTGATCCATCCCATACCGCAATCGATACGGGAACCGTTCCGCTCATGTTGACATATTCGTCTTTCATCGGGCGAACCAATGTTCCGCTCCATGCACCCGGTCCGTAAACCATCGCACCGTTGGATTTAATAGAACCGTCTTTAACCTGAGTCAAAGAACGGAACCCTTCACCGACAAATACGCGCTCGTAGTCAGTATTTGCTAATGATGCTACTTTCGCATCGAATTCAGCGAGGTCTTTTTCGAAAACACCCGTTTGCTGACGGTTGATCTGATGAGCAACATCTTTGTTTCCGTTTGGCTCATACACTTTCGCCGTTGCTTTTTGCAAATGAACCACTACAGGACGGCCAGCAGAACCCATTCCGATATACGGCAATGGCTGTGCCCCTTTCGTAATCCCAGCGAATTGAACCGCGAAACCGTCGGTGTAGACATCGCTGGTTGCGCATTGTTCAACATCTTTGGTTTTATCAGCCCATTTGATCAATAAAGCGATGTTTTTGCCATCGTACAATGCCGCAACATCCGCTTTTTTTGCCTTCATGTTTTCAGTCAACGCGTTTGCTTTTTTGTCGTTAAACTCGATCGCCGTTTGTGGATAAAGTGTAACAGTAGAGAATTTCGCTTTTGACCATACGGCAGAATCTGCTTTTACAGCGTCTAGAGAATCAGTTACTTTAATTGCGGTAATCGCTGCTTCCGCTGCCATAGCAGCAGAGCAGGCAAGACCCAATGAAAAGAGTGACGTTAAAACTTTATTCATTAGTGGTGTCCTCCAGCTTTTGTAAATTTACCGGCAACATAACGTGTATCAACAGGTGCCAATGGGGTTCGATGTTGCTGTTTTGCTACTTCTTGATAGTAGTTGTTATCCAAACGGAACATTTCTGAGTGCTGGTAGGCAATCAAAATATCCATCAATTCACTTACACCGGTCTCTTTACGCTTTTTCATTTCGTCTTTAAGAATTTTGATCGCACCATGAACTTCCGGTCCAAACAATTTTTCTAACTCTTCAATCGGAAGACGTGTTGATCCCTCGATGATTTTACCTTCTGCATCAAATTTAGCAGGAGATTCGGTCGGAGGGATATAGTATACGTTTGGCTGCGTGCCGTAATCCGGACGAAGACCAAGTGCTACTTTATATTTGTGCACCAATTTGTGAATTTGTGACTCTTCATCATCCAGGAATCCTACGAAACGGATACGTCCGACACACTGCTGTGCACATGCCGGCGGTAAGCCCTGCTCGATACGTGGGAAACAAAGGATACATTTCTCTGATTTAGAGATTTTTGGATTGAAATAGATTTTTTTGTAAGGACATCCCGCGATACAATAGCGGTACCCTTGACAACGATCCAAGTCAACCAAAACAACACCGTCTTGCTCACGTTTGAAGATGGCATCACGAGGACACGCACTCAAACAGCCCGGATTTGTACAGTGGTTACAAATACGAGGCAAGTAGAAGAAATAGTTATCCTGTGGGAATGCACCTGCTCCCTGATCCTCATCCCAGTTCGGTCCCCATGTAGGAGAAAGATGCGGGTGGAAACCTGCTGCACCCGTATTGTTCAACAAACTGGTGGTTGTCAAATCGTCATAGTTGTAATCCCAAGGTACCCCGTAATCCGCTTCAAGATTGGGGATAACGCCCGGCTGAAGATCACCGGCAGCATCAAATCCGCCGCCTAGCTCCATCCAGTTTTTCGGATAACCCGTACCCGGATACGTTTCGACATTATTCCAATACATGTACTCACGACCATTTCGGTTCGTCCACTGTGTTTTACAAGCTACAGTACATGTTTGGCAACCAATACATTTATTCAGGTCCATGACCATTGCTAATTGTCTTTTAGACATATATTCCCCTTAATACTGTACGTCTTTTGATTTTTCATAGTTAACAGCACCATCGTATGCGTACTGGTTACCATCCCAAAGACCACCAAATTTCAAGTGACCCCAGCCATCAGCCATCTCAAGAAGATTCATTCCCGTTGGAACCACTTCATTGTGACCTTTATTTTTCAAATACATGTACGGTTCCCATCCATGCTCAAGAACCAATCCGTCTGCCGGTGCAGAAGAAGAGAGTTTTGCATTTGCATAGAATTCACCCAAAGCATTAAAGACGCGGATGGTATCACCATCTTTGATCCCCTTAGACTCTGCAACCACACGGTTAACTTGAATCGCAGGAACCCCACGCTGAAGGCGTAGCAATGTGCGAGACGTTTTATAGTTCGAGTGAATTGACCAACGTGCATGCGGTGTCATAAACACATACGGATAATCTTTGCTTTGCGGGCGGATCCCTTCCATACCGGTGTTGGTCGCGGCACCCATTTTGATATACATATCATGGTCAACATAGAATGTTTGACGCCCTGACAACGTTTCAAGACGCTCAAATTTATAAAGGTGGTACTCCATAGAACTGTACGGACGGTCAGAATACAATGGTGAAGATTTTGCCGCTTTTTCATTGATCAGCAAGAATCCGCCCACTTTGTACATTTTTTCCATCGTCCATGGCTCATACTGCTCACATTTTTCCAATGCAGCTTGTACCGCCATTTTATCGGTACCCAAATAGTTTTCACCCGCACCTTCAGACTCAGCATCGGTGTTAGTGTACTCTTTGTGGAAAATCGTCAAGTCATGGAAACCTGGTTTTGCGTATTTCACATGGTCTTTTACTTTTGCTTTGCTGATATTTTGAGGTCGGTTAGCGATCTCTTCCATTTTCTTAGCAAGCAAGGTAAACATTGACCACTCATCCATCGCCTCACCCACGTTTTTGATGTTCGCAACCGGC